>DAIEPS010000015.1 GCA_027348305.1 Anaerolineaceae bacterium
AACATAAAATTCAAAAGTTCATATTGCAAGTCTTATTGTGAGTTTATTTTTGTCTTTTGTATATTCCCTTTTTCACTACTGTTGTCCTTTTTAAGTTATTTAATTACACGTAGATTTTTCTTTTTTGGAAGAAAAATCTTGGAATCTCTTTCGTAATTTGGATTGCAGCCCTGATCGGCATCGGATATTTGTTGGCCTGGCGCGAAGGGCGAAAACCCGCCGCTGCCAGCATCACCATTTCAATTCTGACCCTGGGCTTTGCCTTTGTACCAGCCTGGCGCAGCGAACCATTCACCCGTCTTTTCAGTGCCATGCTGTCCATGGGGGGGTTGCTGCTTCTCTCGGCCACCTTCCTGACCGGCAACTGGCCGTTCTATAAAATGGTTGATTATTTCAAGAGTTTATTCTCAGCCATAGGCGGCGGGCTTTCACGGGCCATCCTTCTCGGCACTAAAAACGCGACCCCGCCTCCACTCGATGAACCGCAGAAGCCTGCCGGCGGTAAGAAGCTCTGGGCTGTCTTACGCGGACTGCTGATCGCCCTGCCTATCGTGGCTGTTCTGGCCTTGCTGCTGACAGCCGCCGACCCTGTGTTTGGCGATTGGTTGAAGAAACTGCTGGACCTCGAAAAACTGCCTGAGTATCTGTTCAGAGCCTTCTACATCGTGGCGATCGGCGGAATCCTGGTGGGCATCTATCTGCATGCCGTCTTGCCCAACCAAACGGAAGAACGCCCCGATCCCAACAAAGCCTGGATGAAACCCTTCCTGGGTTGGACGGAAACCGCTGTGATCCTGGCCGCCGTGGACTTGCTCTTCATCGCTTTTGTCTTCATTCAAATGCGCTACCTGTTTGGCGGCACCGCCAACATCAATGAAACCGGTTTTACCTATGCCGATTACGCCCGCCGCGGCTTCGGTGAACTCGTGGCAGTGGCTGTGCTCAGCCTTGGGTTGTACCTGGTGCTGCACACCATCACCAAACTTGAAAACAAGGGCTCTAAGGTCGGGTTCTCTGCGCTCACCATCTTGCTAATGGCTAATGTGCTCGTCATCCTGGCCTCCTCAATGCAGCGTCTGCTGCTCTATGAGGATGCCTACGGATTCTCTCAATTGCGTACCTATACTCACGTATTCATCTACTGGCTGGCCGCGCTGATCCTGGTCACTATCCTTCTTGAACTCTTCCGCCGCCGCGGACATTTCGCCCTGGCCTTGCTTGTGATGACCCTCGGTTTTGGCGCCACTCTTGTACTCATGAATATCAACAGCTTTATCGCCAATAAAAATGTAGAGAGGGCGGTCGCGGGTGAAGAGTTGGACGTGCCTTACCTGGTGTCGCTCTCCTCGGATGCGGTTCCGCTGATGTTTGAGAAATTCAACGACCCCGCCACAACAAGATCAGTCAAAGACGACCTTGGATACGCCCTTGCATGCCGCACCGTCCTGATGGATGACCCGGCTACATTACCCTGGCAGGGCTTTAACATCAGCACTTCGCAAGCCTGGAACCTGCTGCAAACCAACAAATCCGCCCTGTCAAAATACAAGGTGCTGGATAGCAACGATCTCGGCTGGTACTACCTCAAAGATGGAGAGAAAATATCCTGTGCCAATTACGGCTTCATGGATTAAGCTTGCTTGAAGCCTTACAGTTCCCGAACTTTTTTTCAAAAGTTCGGGAACTTGCACTAAATAAACATAGATAGCACTAATATAGCAACCTAAATAAAATACTGCAGTTCACCTTGACAAGGTTAGTACAATCCTTGTTGCTCTAATCCAATATCCATTGAATAATTCGATCAAGCCACCTTGACAAGGTAACCCCACTCGCTGCGCTCAAGGGCGCGAAGATCGCGGCCTTGTCAAGGTGGTCTATACTAACTTTTTTACTGTAGATACGCTCGGTTACGCAGATACGACATGTTTTTTTTAACCTCCCGAAACCCCATACCAGGTTTCGGGAGGTGTTTATGCACAGTACTTTTCCATAAACTGCCGGGTCACCTTCCCCATTGGCTCATCCAAAATGGCATACACCTTATCTGCAATAGATTCAGGCACCCCGCCATAAAAAGCCTGGGCAATGCCGCCGGTGATGCAGGCCAGTGTATCGCTGTCGCCGCCCAGAGAGATGGCTTTTCTGATGGCATCTTCAAAATTCTCGGATTCCAAAAAGGCAGTGATGGCCTGCGGCACAGTCCCCTGGCAGGAGACATCAAAATGATAGCCTGGTCTGATCTCGTCCAGGATGCGCGTCAGATCATAGCCAAAAGTGGCGCTGATGGTTGCTTTGATCTCGGCTTTGGAACATCCCGTCCGCGCCAAAAAGATGGCCGCAGCAGTGGCGCAGCCTCCCTTGATGCCTTCGGGGTGATTATGTGTCACTTCGGTGAAAAACTCCGCTTTCGAGAGGGTTTCTTCGAGCGTGTCATAAGCGTAACCCACCGGGCTGATGCGCATGGCCGCACCGTTGCCCCATGAGTTGTATGGGAAACTCGGATGCGACAATACCCAATCTGCGAACCGCCCGCCGTACCCGGCGTTTGGGTAGCGGTGGAAATACGCTTTCATCTTGTCAGCATAATTCGCACCGCTGAGGATTGAATCCGCCAGGGCCACGGTCAGCACCGTGTCATCGGTGAAGCGGCAGGCTGGCGAGAACAGCTCAAACTCGGTTGTCTTGATGTTGTGCCACTCATACACCGAACCGATAATGTCGCCAGCGATCGCACCCAGCATAGTTACTCCTGCTTCCTGTTCACGGCTGAGATACCGTCCCAGCCGAATTTATCAAAGTTAATTTCACCTTCGAGGGAAAACGAAATCCCTTCCTCCTCAAGCAAAACGCGCTGCATGTTTGTGCCAAACCCGTAGCCGTGCGGACTGATGTGCCCCTTGGAATTGACCACCCGCTGCCAGGGCACGTCCGATGCGGTGGACTGCCTTCCGAGCGCTGCGAGGGCAAAGCCGATCATCTGTGCGGAACATCGCCCAACGATGCGCGAGATCTGTCCATAAGTGGCAACCTTCCCTGCCGGGATTTGTCGGATCACGTCATAGATCAGATCATAAAGCCTGGGTTCAGACTCCATAAACGCCTCCACTTTGTGTTTAAGATTATATATAAAACCGCTAACAGGTTGCAAGTGAAAGCGCCTCTCATGGTAGAATTTCATTTATGAAAAAATGGCAGTTTTGGCTGGGGATCGCAATCAGTGCTGTTTTCCTCTACTTTGCTCTGAATAAATTAAACTTGGGCGAGTTTTGGAGTGCTATTAAAACCGCAAACTACTGGTGGATCTTCCCCGGGATTGCGGTCTATTTTGTAGGCGTCTGGGCGAGAGCCTGGCGCTGGCATTATCTTCTCAAACCCATCAAAAAAATTAAAACCCGTGTGATGTTCCCTGTCACCTGCATTGGCTATATGGGCAACAACATCTATCCCGCCCGCGCCGGTGAGGTGCTGCGCGCTGTGGTACTTAAACGCAAGGAAGGCGTGCCCATTTCAGCATCCCTGGCCACCATCATCGTGGAACGTGTCTTTGACGCCGTGGTCATGCTGGCCTTCGTGTTCGTCAACCTGCCCGAGCTTGCCAAAGTTGCCAATTTTGATTCAGGCTTTGCCGGCAACATCCAGCAGCTCGCGTTTATCGGCATGGGCATCTTTCTTGCCGCTCTTCTGATCTTTTTGCTGGCTGCCATGTTCCCGAAACGGACTGAAGTGCTCTGCATTTGGCTGATCAACCACTTGCTGCCCAACAAAATCCGTGAAAAGACCACCGGCATTACCCTCAAGTTTCTTGAAGGCCTGGCCTCCCTGCGCTCTCCTGCCAATGTGTTAATGGTCTTCGTTACTTCCGTCATCATCTGGCTGCTCGAAACCGTCAAATACTGGTTCGTCATGCACGCCTTTAAATTCACCGTCAGCTTCTTCGCGCTGATGCTGCTAAACGGCATCGCCAACCTGGTCACCATCATCCCCGCTGCACCGGGCTACATCGGCACCTGGGAAGCCGTCACCAAGGCTGTTCTGGTTGCATATAACGTCCCCGGCGGTGAGGCCCTCGGATACGCCATTGTGCTGCACGTGGCTTTGTGGCTTCCGATCACCCTGCTGGGTGCTTATTTCATGACCCGCGAAGGCATCAAATGGAACGACGCGATGCGCAAGGAAACAGAAAGTGCTGAACCTCAAGCCGAATAAATCGCCCAATGCTCTCAGGTATAGGTTGGAGGAATATGGATAAGAAGAAGATCGCGATCGTTGGCGCCGGCTTCGGCGGACTCTCGGCAGCTTATGACCTGGCAAAAGCCGGCCATCAAGTCACCATTCTTGAGAATGCCTCAACTCCCGGCGGTCTGGCCGCGGGCTACAAAGAACCAAACTGGGAATGGACCCTTGAAAAGTTCTACCACCACTGGTTCACCTCAGATAAACACATGTTTGGCCTGATTCACGAACTCGGTCTGGACGCCAAAGTGATGGTGCTCAGCCCCAAGACGGTGATGTATACCAAGGGCAAGTTTTACCCCTTTGACTCGATCATCAGCGCCCTGCTTTATCCCGGGTTGGGATATGGCATTAACAAGATCCGATTTGGTCTGGTGGGGGTTTACCTGCGCCTGACCAATAACTGGAAGCCCATGGAAAAAACCACCGTCTCGCAGTGGATGAGGAAATGGGCGGGCGACAAGGTTTACACCGAGATGTGGGAACCGATGGTGGTGGGCAAATTCGGCGAACGCTATGCAGAACAGGTCAACATGGCCTGGATGTGGGCACGCCTGCATGCGCGCAGCACCAAGCTGGCGACTTACGTAGGCGGGTTTCAGGCTTTTGCGGATGATTTCGCCGCCATCCTGCAAAAGATGGGCGTCGACATCCGTTATAACACCGCCGTTGAGAAGATCAGTTCAGAGAAAGACCAATCGGTGAAGGTGAGCCTCAAGAGCGGCGAAGAGATCTTTGACCGCATCCTTGTGACCCTATCCCCCGGTCAGATGGCAGCCATGACGCCTCAGCTTCCGCAGGATTACCTCAAAGGCCTGCTGGATCTGAAAAGCATCGGCGCAGTGGTTCTGACCATCTCGCTCAAACACGCACTTTCCAACGAGGGATACTACTGGTACAACCTGCCCAAATCGGAAGGTTTCCCCTTCCTCGCCCTGGTCGAACATACCAACTTTCTTCCCAAGGAAAAATACGGTGGCGAGCACCTGATCTACTGCGGTGACTATCTTGAAACGGACCATGAGTATTTCAAGTTAACCAAGGAAGAACTGCTTGAACGCTTTATGCCAAGCCTTGCAAAGATCAACCCTGAATTCAAACCTGAGTGGGTCAACCGAACCTGGCTGACCCGATCCAACTACGCTCAGCCTGTGCCGATGATCAACCATTCCAAGAACATCCCTGCCATTCAGACACCGCTGCCAGGCATCTTTTTTGCCAGCATGTCACAGGTTTATCCCTGGGATAGGGGCACCAATTTTGCCGTGGAGATCGCGCGTAAAGCCGCGGCTCAAATTAATTCAACCCTAAAAAATTAGTTGCAGACAAGATTAAAATTATTAAGAAAACCGAAAGCCAAAACTCGTGTGAGGATTGGCTTTTTCTTTCTCTGGAGTGTTACACAATTTTTTTGCAATCCCGTCCTATATTTGGAAGTAAGGCCCCAAATAACATTAAAAACACCACATGTACGGTCATCGAAAATTTGTTTCACGCGCTACTGGTGCTAAAAATAATCGGAATGTTTCGGGTTCCCTTCTGTTTTATTCCACGTTATTTAAGATTTGATTTCTTAAATATTGAATTTTTTTTAACCCAGCGTAGGGTAATCGTCTTGTCTGCAAAGTTTGTTTCTGCTAGAATTGTTCTTAGTGATTTGTTAACGCTGATCGGGATTGAGCGTTAAAAAAGCCAAAAAACAAGTAATTTGCAAGTCCATTTCGACCCCCTTTTTACCGGTGGCTAGGCACTGCCATACCAGTTACACATAATAAACCCTTTGATCGAGGCCCTATTTTATGAATTCGCAGCAAGCATGGCAAGCGGCCGTTGGCCAACTGCAAATGGAAATGTCGAAGGCTTCCTTTGACACCTGGGTGCGCAGCACCGAATTGGTGTCTTACGAAGACAAGGCATTTACCATAGGCGTACCCAATGCGTATGCCCGTGACTGGCTCGAATCACGCTTAACCTCCACCATTGAAAGAATCCTGGCCGGCCTGATGGAAGGACCGCAGGAGATCAAGTTCATCGTCTGGCACAAAGATTACCAGCCCCAGGTTGAAGAAAAAGCCAAAGAAATTCCCCAGCAGACCCCGGTGGTCTCGATCTCGCAGCCTGTCATTCCCTGCTCACTTAACTCAAAATATAACTTTGATAATTATGTGGTGGGTTCATCCAACCGCCTGGCGCACGCAGCCTGCCTGGCCGTGGCCGAGAACCCTGCCCAGGCCTATAATCCGTTGTTCTTGTACGGCGGTGTCGGGTTGGGAAAAACCCATTTGTTGCACGCCATCGGCAATCATGCCCGCACGACCGGCAAACAGGTGTTGTATGTTTCTTCTGAAGAATTCACCAACGACCTGATCAATGCCATTCGCACACACAACACCCCGGCTTTCCGCGAACGCTATCGCCGCATCGACATTTTGCTGATCGATGACATCCAATTCATCGCCGGCAAAGAATCCACCCAGGAAGAATTCTTCCATACCTTTAATACCTTGCACGGTCAGGATAAGCAGATCGTGATCTCATCAGATCGCCCTCCAAAGGCCATGAGCACACTCGAAGAACGCCTGCGTTCACGTTTCGAATGGGGCCTCACCGCGGATATCCAGTCTCCCGACCTCGAGACTCGCATTGCCATCCTCAGCGAAAAAGCTGAAAAGTCCCGGCACAAGGTGCCCCCGGAGATCCTTGAACAAATTGCCAGGCAGTTCACCTCCAACATCCGTGAACTGGAAGGGGCGCTCACGCGTGTGGTGGCTTATGCTGAACTGCGCGGAAAGCCTCTGACCGAAGACCTTGTCAACGTGGCGCTCACCGATCTGATCCCCCAGCGCAACACCTTTGAACCCTCCAGGGTGGTGGACGTGGTGGCTTCTGCATTTGGCATCAGCACCGAGAAATTGCTCGGACGAGACCGCACCCGCGAGGCAGCCTTGCCGCGACAGGTGGCCATGTACCTGCTGCGTCAGGAAGCCAACGTATCCCTTCCCCAGATCGGACAGGTGCTCGGCGGACGCGATCACACCACCGTCATCTATGCCTGTGAAAAAGTGGCTGACCTGATCGAAAAAGACGAACTGCTGCGCCGCCAGATCGTGCAGATCCGCGAGCAGCTTAATGGTCAGCGCAGCATTTTTTAGGTCTGCGCCTTGACAATTTGAATTATTATCAAAATCCTTTAATTTATTCGCAAAAAATAGAGTATAATTGTCTGATAATACTCGTTGGGTCACAAGATAAGTGAATTATTTTGATGAGACAATCAGTTTGGACAGCAGTAGATGGATTTTCCCCTCGTTTTTGGGGCAGTGTTACAAAACATTGAATATTCAACGATCCCTGGCCTGAGTATTGGCAGGGATTTTTTATATAAATATGCACTTAATGCTGCCGCAGGCAGTTTAAAATATTACATTGAAGTTCTTCGTAATGGGGAACAAGAAAGGTTTATTAGTTTAATATGAAACAAAAAAATTCAACACAGAGCACGCAACCAGGCGTGCTTAAAATCATTCCTTTGGGCGGACTCGGGGAAGTCGGCGCCAATATGATGGTTTACGAGTACGACGGCCAAATTTTATTGGTGGACACTGGTTTAATGTTCCCTGAAAATGATATGCTGGGCATCGATTACATCATCCCGGATATCTCATATCTGCGCGCCCGCCGTAATAAGGTGCGCGGCATCATCATCACCCACGGTCATGAAGACCACACCGGTGCCATTCATCACGTGCTTGAAGAAATTCAGGCGCCCATTTTTGCCACCCCCCTGACCCGCGGACTTCTCGAAGTCAAGCTGGCCAAGAATGGCATGGCCTCCAAAGTTAAGATGGAAACCATCCACGCCGGGGACACACGCAAGATCGGTCCGTTCAAGGTGGATTTCTTCCATGTCTGTCACTCCATCCCTGATGCCGTCGGCCTGGGCATAGATACCCCCGCCGGTTTGATCGTGCATACAGGCGATTACAAATTCGACCACACCCCTGTCGACAGTTGGCCGACCGATTATGCAAAACTGGCTGAATTTCAACGCCGCGGAGTCATGGCCTTGCTGGCCGATTCGACCAACGCAGAACGCGGCGGTTGGACGCCTTCAGAGCGGGTAATTGATGACGGCTTTGACAAGGTTTTCCGTGAAGCCAAGGGCCGCATCGTAATCGCCAGTTTTGCCTCTTTGATCTCACGTATGCAGCAGGTGGCCAATGCCGCCGCGCGCTACGGCCGCAAAATGGCCTTTGCCGGCACCAGCATGGTGGATAACGCCAAGATCGCCACCAAACTTAATTATCTCAAACCTAAAGATGACCTGATCATCAGCCTTGAAGAAGCGCTGAAAATGCAAGACAAGAACGTGGTCATCATGTGTACTGGTTCACAAGGCGAACCGACGTCCATTCTGGGGCGCCTCTCCATGGGCAACCACCGAACCTTTGATGTCAAGGAAGGCGATACCATCGTGCTTTCCGCACATCCCATCCCCGGAAACGAGGAAAGTGTTTCGCATACCATCAACCGCCTGCTCGAACGCGGCGCCAATGTGATCTACGACAGCATCGCTGCCGTGCACGTTTCAGGTCACGCCAGCCAGGAAGAAATGAAGCTGATGATGCACCTGACCCAGCCTGATTACTTCATCCCCATTCACGGTGAACTGCGCCAGTTGAAGCAGCACGCCAAGCTGGCTCACCAGGTGGGCATCCCCGAAGAAAATATCTCGGTCATCCTCAACGGACAGAGCGTCGAATTCGTCGGCGGCAAGATGCGTAAAGGCGAACGGATCCCCGTTTCGTATGTTTACGTGGACGGCTCCGGTGTGGGCGACGTCAGCAAGGATGTGATGAAAGATCGCGAGATCCTGGCCCAGGAAGGCGTCATGGTGGTCAACATCGTCATGGATAAGCTGACCGGCAAACCCATAAAAATGCCTGAGATCATCAGCCGCGGATTCATCACGCTGGATGACGCAGGCGACATCTTCAACGGCTTGCGCGCCAGGATCTTTGACACCGCCTCCAAGGCCAATGGTAACATCCAGAAGGACGTTGAACAGGCCGTGGGCAGCTATCTCTACAAAGAAACCCAGCGTCGCCCGATGGTTTTTGTCAATATTGTCAAGAACTAAACATCGTCGCGATTTCAGCTTTTTCAGTCCCCGAACTCAGAAGAGTTCGGGGACTTGCTATAGTCAAACTTATAGATTAATGATCGAGTTACTTTAGGGCAAGCTCCCGATTTCTTTTTTTAGAAATCGGGAGCTTTTTTTGACCATTTGTTGCCTTAATTCAGACCACCGCGGGGAGCTTGCTTTCCACATTATTATTTCTGCAAATCATTCGAAATCGACCGATCGATCTTCCCCATGGGATAGTCACCCAGCGCTTCAATTTTGACCCAGCGCAGTTCACTGGCTTCGAGCGCGGTAGGCTGCCCGCCCTCAATCTCCGCGAACCAGGCTTGCAGGGTCACCCTGAAATGAGTATAGGCGTGCCGGTAAACACCGAACTTCTCGACCGCGGCCGCTTCAACCCCCAGTTCTTCGCGGATCTCCCTGGTCAAAGCCTCGGCATGGCTTTCACCTTCCTCCAGCTTGCCGCCGGGGAACTCCCACAGTCCGCCCAACAGCCCTTTTGAAGGGCGTCTGGCGATCAACACCTTTCCGTTTTGACGGAATATCGCCGCGACAACATCAATATGCGGCACCGGTGGTTTTTCGTGCATCACAGGGAACTCGCCCTGACACAGATGCTTGTAACTTAAACAAATGCTGTTCACCGGGCAGTTCGCGCAGTCCGGCGATTTTGGTGTGCAGATTGTCGCACCGAGATCCATAACGGCCTGGTTGTAAGCAGAAGCCTCACCCCTGGGCAGCAGTTCTGCGGCCAACAGCCACAGTTTTTTCTCACCTTCGGGGGTGTTCACTTCTTCTGAGAACTCATAAACGCGAGCCAGCACCCGCTTGACATTACCATCCAGCACGGCTTCATTCGCACCGAAGGCGATCGAACTGATGGCCGCGGCGGTGTACCTGCCGATCCCTGGCAGCCTGCGCAGTTCCTCCGAAGAGGAAGGAAATACGCCCTGATACTTGTCGCATACCTGGCGCGCTGCCTTGAGCATATTGCGCGCACGGGAATAATAGCCCAGGCCTTCCCAGGCATTAAGCACCTCATGTTCATCCGCGGCGGCCAGCGCCTGAACGGTCGGGAATTTCTGCATCCAATTGTTGTAATAGGGGATGACGGTGTTCACCTGGGTCTGCTGTAGCATGATCTCAGACACCCAGATCGCATATGCATCCGTCTTGCCGCGCCAGGGCATCGAGCGGGCATGAATGGCATACCACGATAACAGCAGCCGACCGAATTCAGCTTTCATGGTTGTTTTAGAGTTGGAAACCGGTCTTGGCGGGGATGATCTTTTGTTCGTAGTTTTGGACGTATTCCAAAAGTTTTAGATTCAGGTCCGTCCAGGCCTGGGAGCTGATCAACTGCCGGGCGCGGTTCAAACTGGAAACAACCGCCCCCACCAGGATCTGGGGTTGGTCGCCGTAAACCGTGGCCCAGGCGTCCGAAAGCTCACAGCCAAGCCGCTGCACACCGGGGATGAAATCCCGAATCACGAACTCAAAATATTCCTGTTCGTGTTCGGGGATGATATCCCAGGTCATCAATAGCTTAACCTGTTGAGGCTCTGTCATTATGCGCCACTGTTCTTTTGATATTCCAGCACGACCACCTTGGTTTCATCAGGCAGTGAACTGGCATTTTGAATTTTCAGGGAAGGAACTGTTTCAACATGAGCAAGGCCCATTTCCTTGAGGAACTTCGCGAGAGGTTCCATGGGTGCTAAAGTCGCTAAAGAGGCATCCGTTTTGTAATGCATGGGGATTACGATGCTGGGTTCGAGCAGACTGATCACCTCGATAGCCTTGATGGCGTTCAAGCTGCCGCCTGCACCTACCGGAACCAGCGCCACGTGGATCGGGCCAAAATCTTCCACTTCAGACTGCGTGGGAACCCGGTTCAGATCGCCAAGATGCAGTACGTTGATGCCGTTGTAATCGAACAGGAAGAGCGTATTACGCGGTTCGTTGGCGTTTTTCTTGGTGTGTCCATTCGAGTAAATGCCGGTGATGAACACATCACCGATCTCGAATTCGCCTGGTCCATCGATCAGATGGGGATCACCCTTAACTGCAGAAAGATAATTGTGCCCGGGTGTATTGTGACTGATGGTAACAATATCCGCTTTGAGTTTCAACGGATCATACCCCACCTGTTTATGATCATAGGGGTCTGTCACTACCGTCGCCAGCCCGCGCTCTGTCAATCTGAAGCAAGAATGTCCATACCACGTAATTTCCATGCAACCTCCGTTAATCTGGATAGATTATACCTTAAACAGCTTGCTGCTCGGCGCATGCCGGGCACTTTTCACCCCAATGGACATCGTCTACAGTTCCATGAATGTAAAAGTATCGACGTCATAAAACTATAGATTGAAGTGTTGCTTGATCCGTTGTGCAGTTTCTTCAGCAGAAAGATTTGAATTATCAATCCTTATATAATTATCGAAGGGTATCTCACCATCGTTGCTGACGCAGCGATAAGTGGTATCCGTGTCAATTAATCGTTGATTGGATACATCAAGGTTCCGCTTTGAAGCCTTGTATATCAAACGGTTTTCAGTAATATTCCTTTGCAGCCTGATCTCTTGTGGAGCAACGAGTTCAACGTAATAAAAAACAGTATCATAGGGAGCAAATATCTGCTTCACACGTTCAATGGAATCCCAATCGGATTGTTGATCGAATGCCCAGATATAGGTAAATATCATTCCGTAATTATCAGAGGCGGCAAATTCTTCAAAAATTACATCCCTAAGACGGGAGATCGCTTTCCCATTGAAATTACCGAATATTTCGAGAACAGGTTCAATGGTCATGTGATTATGGAATAACCTTAGGCCGGTAATTTTCATTAACTCTTGACCAACGGTCATTTTGCCCACCGCGGCATCACCAATGAGGAATACAAATTTCATTTTTTCACCTTCCAGTTGAAAAAACCTGCATATTTATAGTCGCAAAGTTGTATCAAAAAACCACATAAATTGTATCAATTTATGTGGTTTTATCTGGCGGGGAGGGAGAGATTCGAACTCTCGGTCGAGTTTAAAGCCCGACAATCACTTAGCAGGCGATCCCGTTCGGCCACTCCGGCACCTCCCCGGGTATTCAATTGTTTTTCGATAGGTCTGGCGGAAGGGGAGGGATTCGAACCCACGTTGGCTTTCACCAAACTTGTTTTCAAGACAAGCGCCTTAAACCACTCGGCCACCCTTCCCAATGAACCAAATCGAACTGAAATTTTATCATGATTGAGCCCGTCAGACAAGCCACAGTAGAAAAATTACAGCTCTCTTAACTTTACAAGTACTTCGGCAGATCGGAAGGTTTGACCCCCAACTCCTGGGGGGTTACGCTTATGCTTCTGAGTGCCTCAAAGGTAAGGTCGTTGATCTCCAGTTTTTTGCTGTTTTTCATACGCTCAAACATCAGCAAATAGCTGTCCGTGATGCCGGTTGACCAATCCACGGCCAAGAGGCTGGCTGTTTTGTGGATCAAGGCGATATCATCACACTCAAGCTCGGTGAAATTACCATAGGGCATTTCATCAATGGCGATCTCAATTTCACCCCACTGGTAAATGGTGCGCCACTTCTCATACTTAAGACTCATGCAAAACCCCAATGACTCAAGCAGGTTGGTTGCCGCCGAAAAATCATTGACTTCCAGTTCCACCTCAGGGCGGACGCTGACGTTATCTTTTATGGTGGCTGGCCCCTTATAGGTCAGCAAAATGGAATTATCCTGCCGCAGCCGCAGCACCTTGTGTTCGCGCGCCAGCGTCATATCCGGTGTATCGAAGCGGTAGTTCACTTCTCGCGTCCGCGGGCGGGTCAGCACAGCGCCAATGCTGCGCACCCTTTTCTCAAAGGTTGGCATATCGGTCAGGTAGAACTTGACTTCAACTTCGAGTGGTGGATTGATCATTTTTTTCACCTGTGGGTTGATCTAAAGTACTGCCGCCGTCTGTCTGCGAAGGCTGGAATGATTTCATGGATGGGGCGACAAGATAAAGAGAGCTAAAAACGAAGAGTAAAAAAACGCATGTGATCACCAGGGCTAGTGCATGCCGGTTGAACGGCAGAGGATTTTTGGTCAGAAAGAGCCGTTCGACCCAGAACCAGATGCCAGAGAACATGGTCACCAGGCTGCAATAGATAACCGCCCACGACAAACGGCGCCAGAGTATGATCCCGGCTGAGACCCAGGCCAGTGTGGCCAGCACGCCAAAAAAGACCCGGGTAATGACCGCCATCAACGAAGTAAACGCCAGCCACCAATTCCAGGCTTGAAAGACCCCGATGGTTCCAGCCAGCGAGAACGCCCCTGCCAGCAAAAACAGGAAGGTTAGCAGATAAAGTAAAAAGGGTCGTTTCACCGTTGGCTTGCTGATCAATTCGAACTCACTCCAAATCGGGCAAACTTCGTTTTAACCATTCCAGGGATGATGCCCAATTTAAAAATTATAGCATGTGAGTGTTTATCGTACCGAAAAGACAGGCACATCCGCGCTGGCGTGACGTGTTACAATCCAGATTGTTAACCATTCTATATTCGAGAGTGACTATGAGCGAATCTATCACAGTGGATGTATTCGATCACCTGGTGGGGTTGGCAGCCCTTGAGCTGACCCCTGATCAAGCAGATTACCTGCGCACCCAACTCAACCATCAATTGAAGGTTATTGATGAATTGAAAGCCATCCCCCTGGACGAGAATGTGCCCATCAACCTGCACGGTGTGCCTTACGAAAAAGCCACCAGTTCGCTGCCGCGCGAAGACATTCACAAACCCTTCGCGGACCCCAAGTCTATCCTGGCTCAATCACCGCAGGTGGACGACGGTTACATTATCGTGCCTGACATTCCCCACACCACTTTGAAGTAGGCGCCCATGGAACTCTGCGATCTTTCTGCTCTTGAATTAACTCAATTACTGCGCCAAAAGAAGACCTCGGCGGTCGAGATACTCGAATCCACCCTCGAACGCATTGGCAGCGTGGACGGCCGCAGCGGCGCATTGGATGGAGGCGCGCTCACCGACGAAGACAAACAAAAAGTACACGCCTTTATCACCCTCACCGATGACCGCGCCCTTGAGCACGCTCAACAAATCGACAAGCAGTTGGCAAATAGTGAAGACCCCGGTCCGCTGGCAGGTGTGCCCTTTTCTGTAAAAGATATCTTCTGCGTCACGGGCACCCCCTCCACTGCGGCCTCGCGCATTTTGGCCAACTTCAAAGCCCCCTACACAGCCACGGCCGTGGCCCGCATGGAAGCTGCCGGTGCATTGATGGTCGGCAAGGTCAACCTGGATGAATTCACCCATGGGTCTTCAAACGAATCCTCGGCCTTCCAGCCCAGCCCGCGCAACCCATGGGATACCTCCCGCGTGCCGGGCGGCTCCTCTGGCGGCAGTGCAGCATCCGTGGCTGCCGGTGAAGTTCCCCTTTCACTCGGCACGGATACCGCCGGCTCGATCCGTCAGCCCGCCGCTTTCTGCGGCGTGGTGGGGGTCAAACCCACCTACGGACGGGTCTCGCGCTACGGTTTGATCGCTTTTGCCTCCTCGCTGGATTGTCCAGGCCCGGTGGCGCGCACGGTGACCGACGCAGCGGCCATGCTGCAAGTCATCAGCGGTGCGGATGACCGCGACGCCACATCCGCCCCCACCCCGGCGCCTGATTACCTTTCTACCATCGAAAACGGTGTCAAAGGCATGCGCATCGGCCTCTCACCCGATTACTTCCGCATCACCTATCCCGACCCGCAGACCGGCGAACTGCTCATCCAGGCATTGCCTGCCGAGATCGAAAGATCCGTGCGCCAGGCTGCTGAAAAACTGGCCGCAATGGGTGCAGAAATTGTTGAAGATGTTCCCATGCCCAATACCCGCTTCGGCATCCCGGCTTACTTTGTGATCAGTCGCGTCGAAACCGCCTCCAACCTGCACCGCTTTGACGGAGTCAAATATGGCCTACGCACCAAAGCCCCCACCGCGGATTTGACTCAAATGTACCGCCAGTCGCGCAATGAAGGCTTCGGCCTGCAGCCCAAGCTGCGCATCCTCATGGGGATGTACGTCAGCGCGGCGCAGTACAGCGAGGAATATTACAAGCGTGCTTTGCGTGTGCGAACCTTGATCCGCCGCGATTTCGAATCCGTCTACGACCCCGCCGGAAAATACCGGCTGGATGCGCTTCTAACCCCAACCACCCCCACCACTGCCTTCGCCATGGAAGCCATCTACGGCAATTCGGTGCTGATGCAGTACGCCGACCAGCTTACTGTTTCTGCGAACCATGCCGGCGTGCCGGGCATTTCCATCCCCGCCGGTTTTGACAAGAGCGGACTGCCCATTGGCATCCAGTTACTAGGCGCCGATTTCTGCGAAGACAAGTTGTTCCGCATTGGCCGCGCTTATGAACACGCCACAGAATCCGCAGAATGGCGGCAGGTCAAACCGCAAGTGTTGAGATAAAACTCACACTGGAGTTAATCAATTGCTGATGAAGCGATTCGTGTTGGTATTTGTGCTTGTATGCGTAATAGGGTTTAGTTCTGCTTGTGCGTTTTCCAACACGATCAGCCGCATGGTGGTGTCTGCAACCCCCACCGTCACCAACACTGCCACCGCGACCAATACGGCAACGGCCACAGCCACTTCAACATCCACGCTGACACCCACGCCGACCTCAACCGCAACAGCCACAGCTACCGCAACTGCCACTGTAACGCCCACATCCACGCCCACCCAGACGAATACACCCAGGCCGACGAGAACATTAACAAAAGCACCTCCCAAACCCACCAAAACACCTACTTCATCCGAAGGTGGAGGAGTAGCCAGTGAAAGCGGCGGCGGGGGCGGATGCAACGGCGCGAACAGTTCCATGGAGTCTTCCGTGTTCAGCTTGATCAACAGTCAACGCTCCAGCGCGGGGTTGGGAGCCTTGCAGAATTCGTCCAACCTGACGAGCATTGCACGCAGTTACAGCAAGTCCATGGCAGAGAACGGCTTCTTCAGTCACGGCGACATTTGGAGCCGTGTCAATGCTTCAGGCTCCTATACCGCAGTAGGCGAGATCCTCTATGCAGGGCCTGGGTCGTATAACTCGCCAGACTCGGCGATTTCATCCTGGTTGTCGAGTCCGAGCCATCGCGAACAAATGTTGAGCTCGACCTATACACAAATGGGCGTTGGCTACTGGTGTGATCCCAACAGCCAGCATGAAGGCTATTTCACTGTGGATTTTGCAAGATGATCGAAACCGCCTCCCCTTATGTCCATTATTACAATCGGGGAGTGAATAAAGACCTAATCTTTTTCGCTTCTGAGAACTATGTGTTCTTAAGAAGCAAAATGAACGATTATATAAAGGAATGTCAAGTTGAACTTGTAGGATATTGTTTGATGCCCAATCATTACCATATTCTTCTAAAACACGAAAACCCATTAGAAGGCTCCAACTTGATTCAAAGGATCTTTAATAGTTATACGCAGGCGATCAACAAGAAATATTCACGAGTTGGAACTTTATTCCAGGGAAATGTAAAGAAACGTATCATCGAGGATGATGACTACCTGGCGGAAACCATCAAATACATCCATCTTAATCCTGTAAAAGCAAACCTGTGTCTGCGACCAGAGGATTGGGAATACTCTGATTATCGGAATTGGATTGGGCTAAAAGAACCTTCAAAAACTGTTACTGCAGAACGTGATAATATATTTGGAAGTGCAAAAGACTATTTAGAGTTGATGAACCATGAGTTCTAGAAGCTGTAAACCAACCTTGACAAGGTTTAAAACCTTGTCAAGGTTGCCTTACGAGCTTTTGTCTACAAAGGGATTTTGTATGAACCTTTTCAAGGTTGCCTGAAAGGTTTCTGTCTAAGGATAATTATTAGTTTGAAAAAAGAAAAGGCATTATGCCGGAAAATGATGAAGTGATCGAACTCGATACAGCATTCGGATATACAAAAAACTTTTCAGAGTCGTTTACTTTGTGTTTTTAAAGCATTAAGACCAACCTTGACAAGGTTAGTAAAAACCTTGTCAAGGTGTCCTAAAGTCACTCTTTGGAATTGAAAGTGTAGCTTTATAGTTTTATATTTTTTGATTGTTTATAGAGGCAGAATGACAGAATACGAAGCAGTGATCGGACTTGAAACTCACATCCAGTTGAACACCGTTACCAAGGTGTTTTGCTCCTGCAAAGCGGACTCGTGGTTCGACCCGCCCAATACCAACATCTGCCCGGTGTGCTGCGGCCTGCCGGGTGTGCTGCCGGTGCTCAACAAGGCCGTGGTTGAAAAAGCCACATTGCTGGCCAACGCCATGCATTCCGAGATCCGTTCGATCTCATACTTTGACCGCAAGAACTATTTCTACCCAGACCTGCCCAAGGGATATCAGATCTCGCAGTTCGACCAATCCATCGGCAAGGGCGGATTCCTCGATCTGCCGGTACCTGCCAATGCCTCACCCGATAAGCAAGCCTACATCCGCCGCGTGGGCATCTGGAAGATGCACATCGAAGAGGACGCCGGCAAGACCAAGACCGCGGGCAACCGCCGATTGATCGACTTCAACCGCTGCGGCGTGCCGCTGGTCGAGATGGTCACCGCCCCAGACCTGCGCACCGCGGACGAAGCTGCACAATACCTCACCCGCCTGCGCCAGCTCCTGCGCTGGATTGGCATCTCCGAGGCCGACATGGAAAAGGGCCACCTGCGCTGCGATGCCAACGTCTCCATCCGCAAAAAGGGTGAGACGATCCTCAACCCCAAGACCGAGATCAAGAACGTCAACTCCATTGACGCAGTGCGTGAAGCCATCCTCAAGGAAATCGAGCGCCAGATCCGCGAGACCGAAGCGGGCAACCGCATAGAAGCCTGGACGCTCGAATGGGACGAAGACTCTGGCACGCTCAAGAAGATGCGCTCCAAAGAGACCGAAGCTGACTACCGCTACTTCCGCGAACCGGACCTGCTGCCTATCCGTCTCGAAGACGAGTGGAAGCAAGCCATCCTGGCCAACTTCCCCGACCTCCTCACCCCCGAACAGCGCGTTCCCGACCACCTGGCCGCGCTTGGGCAACTGGCCACCACGCCCGAAGCCAACATCATCAAGCTCCCCAACATCTCGGCGTCGATCCCGCAGCTCAAGGAA
>DAIEPS010000160.1 GCA_027348305.1 Anaerolineaceae bacterium
TTAGAACCCAATTCTACCAGCATTGAAAACGAATTAAATATTAGAGAAATCCTGTTCGCTAGCAGGAGATATCATCTGACCTAATAGCTGCAGCAATTCATCATCAGAGAATAACTTCAATTGTTGGCTGTCATCATCTGGATGATAAGCCTGTTTCCTTTCGCGCAGACACTTCCACAGTACTTCGCGATCATTCGCTTTTACAACGAGGTCATTCACAATCCTCGCTTCGTTAACCAGTGAACCCAGTGTATATAAGAAAGTGATCCTTTTCCACTCACCTGCAGAGATGGGCGGTGACATTTTTTCGATCGGCCCAATTTGGATCTTGTAATACTCTTCATTCACACGAGGATGATCGCCTTCGTCTTTGAGCAAAGCGCCCCGCGTGGTCAATTCATGCCCCAGCACCTCAGCATAGTACTCGATCCGCCAACGGTGTTCATACCCAAAACTGCCGGTTTGATAAAAAGCCAGATAATCCACATCAATGATCTTGGGTGCCATTCTCAACGGGATGCGATACCAGCCCAACAAACGAGCGATCTCAAAATCCTTGGTATTGGGCATCACAGCCACCAAGATCAGGGCATTTTCAGAAAAAGAATTCATAAGTCCCTTCCTTGAATATCCCACAAAACAATTCATCAATATTGTAGCTGATTCTGGTTAAAAAATGTCTGGGTCTGACACGTGATCAGACCCAGACAAAAATTGTGACTTGCTGTTTATTTGCTGATGCCAACCCGATCATTGAACTCGGTGATCAACTCATCAACCTTGCCAACCTGGCCTTGAACATCCGTCCAGTAGTCAGGTTCGTACCATTGGTCCTGGATCTCCTGGAAGGTTTTACCCTGCTGCTCCACCCAGGTGAAGTATTTCAAATTATGCACACGCTTGCGGGATTCGTACGTCAATTCCAACAGGTTGTCACTCGTGACGCCCTGCAAGTATTGAGCAAAGACGGCAGCGGCATCTGATTCAGTGAAAGCACCCATTTCGCTTCGCATTTCTTCAAGCCGGCTGCCATAGAGTTGCATGGAATCAGTGAAGACGGTAAACACAATATCCGTCTCGGTCAATTCATAATACCTGGCGAATTTGATCGCCGACAAGGTATTGGCAATACCAGAAAATCCAAGTAGATCGAGGTGATCAATTACTTCCTGCGGCACACCCTTTTTAGCTAAATACTTGCGACCTTCCGGTTCGTTGAAGAGGCGTGAGAGATTCACCACTGCGTTGTCATCAATGGCCACCACAAAATCTGTATTCTTGATATTGTGGATCCAGGGCACGTGCTTGTCGCCAATGCCTTCGATGCGGTGCGCACCGAATCCGTTGTTGAGCAGCGTTGGGCATTGGAGGGCTTCACTGGCAATAATTTTGCTGGTGGGGTATTTTTGTTTAAGATAATCACCTGAAGCAATGGTACCGGCTGAACCGGTGGTCAGCGCCACACCGCGATAATGATCCCCAGGTCGTGAAACCTTCTTGATCACTTCCTCCATGGCGTGACCAGTGATCTCGTAATGCCACATGTAGTTGCCGAATTCTTCAAACTGGTTAAAGATCATCAGGTCTTGACCTGACTTTCGTAATTCCCAGCATTTATCAAAGATCTCCTTGACGTTTGATTCAGTCCCGGGGGTAGCGATCACTTCACTGGCGATCTTCTTCAGCCAATCGAAGCGTTCGCGTGACATGCCTTGCGGCAGGATCGCAATGGAGTCACATCCCATCAACGCGGAATCATAAGCGCCGCCGCGGCAATAATTGCCCGTGGATGGCCAAACCGCTTTCTGGTGTGTCGGGTCGAACTGTCCGGTCACCAGGCGCGGCACCAGGCAGCCGTAGGCCGCCCCCACTTTATGCGCACCTGTCGGGAACCACTTGCCCACCAGTGCAATGACGCGGGCCTTGGTGCCCGTGAGACTGGATGGCAGTTCAAAGTAGTTCGCGCCGCCGAATCCGCCTCCTTTTTCTACTGGTTGGTTGTGCCAGGTAATTCTGAACAGGTTGCGCGGATGCACATCCCACAATCCCACGTTGCGCAATTCATCCTTGATCTTTCCCGGGATCAGTTCCGGGTTTTTCATCTGGGCAAAGGTCGGCAGGATGATATTTTGTTTCCTCATCCGCTCAACAGCATGTTCAAGTGATTCTTTTTGTACGGTTAGATCAATTTTCGTCATGCACTCAACTCCAATTTGGATTATTTGTTATCTGGAGCCTCACTGGTAATGTAGAGAGGTCGTCCCTTGGCTTCATCATAAATTCTACCCACATATTCACCCAGAATACCCAGGCAAATCAATTGAACTCCCCCAAGGAATAATACTGCGATCAATGTGGTGGCCTGCCCTAAAAAGAATTGGGACCCAACCATGCGCATGATCGCAACGACTGGAATGGCTAAAATACTCAAGCCGGCTGAAACAAAACCAAAGACCATGGCCATTTGCAGCGGCATATATGAGAAACTGGTAATCGCTGTAAAGGCTAGTTTGATCATTTTCTTGAACGGATACTTCGTAGTTCCGGCAAAACGCGCCGCACGTTTGTAAGAAACACCAATGGATTTATATCCCACCCAGGCGGACATGCCACGCAGGAAGCGATGCCGCTCGCGCATACTGTTCATCACGTCCACCACTCTGCGGTCCAGCAAACGGAAGTCACCCGTATTCATCGGAATTTTTACATCGGTGATGCGGTAAATGACCTTATAAAAAGCAGATGCCGTGGTTTTCTTAAACCAGGTTTCTCCTTCGCGTTCAGACCTGACCGCATAAACCACCTGGTAGCCTTCACGCCATTTAGCAATAAGTTCGAGAATCACCTCAGGAGGGTCCTGAAGGTCTGCATCAATGATGATGGCGGCGTCTCCGCGGCAGTAATCCAGACCGGCTGTGACCGCTATTTGGTGACCGAAATTGCGCGCAAAGATCACCGGTCTTACACGTTTTTCTTTTTTCGCCAGGTCACGTATCATATCGGTGGAACCATCGGATGACCCATCATCCACCATCACAAATTCCCATTCCTCACCGGTGGTATCCATTACTTCACTGACGCGGCGGAAGAGTTCATCAAAACACCCTTTTTCGTTATAGTTCGGGGCAATGATTGAGAAAACAGGTTTCATGTGTGAAGTCCTTTATTTATGCAAATACTTCTTGAGTGATTGTAATGTTGGTTCAATGATCGGAGCTGGCTGGACCGCCATCATTGCGGCGCGGATGTCTTTAAGCCCATTGCCGGTATTGATCACCACGACTGGATCATTTTCAGAAATTATGCCAGTCGATAATGCTTTTTTAAGACCGGCATAAGCAGCAGATCCGGCGGGTTCGCAGAAAATTCCGCAAGTCCCAAGCTCACTGATCCCCTTGATGATATCATCATCGGCCACTGTAAGGTAGGCTCCCCCGGTGTCTCTCGCTGCGCGGATGGCTCTAATCCCGTCCCTTGGCAGATCCACACTGATAGAATCTGCCAGGGTGGTTGCAGTCACAGGCACAATCGTCTCGGTATTGGCAAAAAAGGCATTGGCGATGGCCGCGGATTTTTCAGCCTGGATGCCAAAAAGTCTTGGCATTTGTTTCAGCCAACCCAGGTTATAAAGGTCTTTGAAGCCTTTATGGATTCCAGAAATGATATTGCCGTCTCCGACTGAAACGAAAACGCATAATGGTTTTGAGTCTTCATCCAATTGTAGACAGACCTGTTCCCAAATCTCAAAGGCAGCAGTCTTCTTGCCTTCAAGGGTGAATGGATTGAACCCAGTGTTGCGGCAATACCAGTTGAATTCATGAGTAGCCTCAACCGCCAGATCAAAAGCCGCATCATAATTTCCGTCGACCAGAATCACTTCTGCACCATAGATCAGCAGTTGCGCAACCTTGGCCTGCGGAGCAGTCTTGGGGGCAAAAATAACAGCCTTTTGACCAATGGCTGCCGCCATTCCCGCCAGGGCTGCTCCCGCGTTGCCTGTCGAAGCCGTGACCACGATCTCCGCCTCGATCTCGCGAGCACGTCCGACCACTATTGCCGAGGCTCGATCTTTGAATGAGGCTGTTGGGTTTTTACCTTCATCCTTCAGCCAAAAACAATGCAAGCCCAGTTTTTTCTGCAGTTCGGGAGGGGAATAGAGCGGAGTCCAGCCTGCATGGTGGAGAGGTGTTTTTTCTCCACCCGGGTCTGAGATCGGAAGAAGCGGCAAATAGCGCCACAGCGAATAATCGGTGCGTGAGGTAATATCCTCAGGCTGATATTTATGCGCCAGGTGTTCAAAATCAATGACAACATCCAGGTTGCCGCCGCATTGCGGACAAGTGTATAAGACTGATGCTGGTAGGTATTCCTTGTTACAAATCGAACACTTGT
>DAIEPS010000161.1 GCA_027348305.1 Anaerolineaceae bacterium
TCATTTCAGGTCTAGGCACCTTGGCCGTGATCAGCCTGTTCTTTTTACTACTGCGAACTTTGCCCCGGGGGGAATCTCGCCGGCGCATCGGTTTGTGGGGGGGTGCCGCGCTCGCCTTCGCGATCAGCCTGTCGGTTTTGCTGCGCACTGCCTATCACGGGGTGGAGTATTCATTGACCCCTGTTGGAGCATGGGTAGGTTGGTTATTGGGTCTGGTACTTGGGATCACCCTGTGGATTCTTAAGCCGGTTGCATCTGAAGTTCAAACAGAGAAGAAAACCGGCGGCGTGACCACTTCCGTGTTGGGTGTGATCATGGTGCTAGTGTTGGCCTGGTTCTCGTTTTCGGCTCCGGCTGTCATTGCTCGTTGGACTCAAGGGAATTACACCTTGATCGTGGCTGTGATCAGCCTGTTCTCGACGGGTTGGGTGCTGCTGAGTTTGATTGCCCCTGGCTGGACGGAAAAGGTTAGTCCGCGCCTGCTGCTGGTCTGGAATTTGGCTTTTGCCCTGTGCTTAACCGCCACCATTTTGACACAGCAGGTGGGTTCCCCGCTGACGCCCGACGCTGCCCCAGTGGTGGTTGGCGCCCCTACCCTAACACAATTGCTGCCCCTGTTTCTAATGCTGCTGCTCTTCCCGGTCATCTTTTTGGATATGAAGGTTTTTGTTGACCAATTAAGTGACAAAACACCCGCCCCGCGCGATCTTGTGCCAGGCCTTTTAATTGGGGCTTTCTTGATCATACTCCTGGTCTTCGCCAACATTTTTACCAATGTCTGGGGGTATGTCAAACCGATCAGTCTCTTCTTCCGCGGTAAGTATTGGCTTTCTTATTTCGTGATCGCCGGGTTGATAACGCTGTTTGCGTGGCTGGTGGGGATCAAAAAAACGACGACATTGTCTGAAAATAAAAACAGATTTCATTGGGGATGGGGCTTGGTATTGGCATCCTTTTTATTTGGTGCCATTTATTATTCCTTGCCCGTGAAACCTCTTCAGGCGCCCTCTGATGGGCGTATCTCAATTAAAGTGATGACCTTTAATATCCAGCAGGCCAATGACGTGGATGGTGAGAAATCCTTTGACAGGCAATTGGCTTTGATCCAAAAAGTATCACCTGATGTTCTCTCGCTTCAAGAGACCGATTCGGCGCGGATATCCATGAACAACAATGACTATGTGCGTTTTTATGCCGACAGTCTTGGTTATTACTCCTATTTTGGCCCCACCCCTGTAATGGGCACCTACGGTACTTCCATCCTCTCGAAATACCCGCTCCAAAACGCGCGCACGGCTTATATCTATAGTGACAAGGATGAAAATGGCATCGCCGAGGCCGAAGTCACCGTTGCAGATGGTGTTACTTTCACCATTTATGATGTCCATCCCGATGGCTCGCCCACCGTGGACATGACCTTTGCCAAAACGTTGATCGATCGCTCCAAAGGGAAACCCTACGTGGTCGCCCTGGGCGACTATAACCTGCGCGATTACGAAGAAGCCTACCAATTGATCAACAGCGTCTACACTAATGTGTGGACGAGTATCTACCCCTCCAAGATCAGCGCGGACGGAACCGATATGTCCGGCGAGAATCGCATTGACCACATCTTCATCTCCTCTGACTTGCAGGCGCGCAACCCGGTCTATATTCTGACCCCCGATTCGGCTACCGACCACGCCGTCCATTGGACGGAACTTTACTGGACGAAATAGAATGCAGAGTATTAAAGAAGACTCAAACGCACAAAAAGTGACCTTACGGGAGTTGGTCGAATCTGATCTTCCGATCCTTTTCAAACACCAGGATGACAAAGGGGCTGAAGAAATGGTCGGTCTGCCCTCGCGCAACCGGGATGATTTCTTCGACCACTGGCACAAGGTCATGGCCAATGAGACCATCATCCTCAGTACCATCCTTTTCGAGGATCAAATCGCCGGCTACCTGTGTTCTTTTATCAAAGAAGCCAACGAACGCGAAGTCGGCTACCAGTTGGGCAGGGAGTTCTGGGGCAGGGGCATTGCAACCCGGGCGCTGCAATTATTTCTTCCATTAATTCCCTGGCGTCCGCTTTACGGTGTCACCCCCACCCTCAATATTGGCTCACAAAAAGTACTGACCCGCTGCGGATTTGTGCTTGTGGGTGAACATGAAGGATTGTTGAAATACAAACTCATATAAAACTTTAATGAGATTCGCACAACACGCCACAGGTTTCTCCGTAAATAGTGATAGAGAACTCAATAAGGAGACTATTATGGAAGAAAATGTGACGACTGAAGTAAAGCAAGGCGTGAAACATGTGCATCATCACCACGGCGGAGGCGCCGCCGGCGGGTTGTGGTTTGCAGGCTGGCTTTTCTTTTTGGCTTATACCCAGCCCTTGTTTTGGAAGGCGGTTTTGGGGCTGATCATCTGGCCTTACTACCTGGGTGTGGCCCTCAGATAACCAACAACGAAACCGATAACTGACGAGGAATTATTCCTCGTCAGATCTTTAATTTTATCTAAAGAAAGGTTTCCCCGAATTGTCGTGATTAAGGCTGGTTACTTTTACCTGTCTCCTGCCCCTCTCCATCCTCAGGATGGAGAGGGGTTGGGGTGAGGCCGGGGATAAAGAATTGATAATTAACAGGGGATAATGCACGCTGTCTGAATGTTCGTTATAATAAAGGGGATATGTCAAATAAAAAACGAACCGTTAAACGCATTGTGATCACCGTCCACCCCAAGATGTCGGGGGTTAATGAGCAGGCACAGCAGGTCTGCGACTTCCTGCAGAACCTGGGCGTCGAGGTGGAGATTTGCAAAACAGATAATTGTGATCTGCCCCAGAAACTTGCTGCCGGTAAAGTGGATATTTTGATCGCACTCGGCGGTGACGGCACCATGCTGCGCGCCGGGCACCTGACTGCGCCTTACAGTATTCCGCTGCTGGGCATCAACATGGGGCGTTTCGGCTTTCTCATGCAGCTTGGCCGTGATGATTGGCAGGAATACCTGCCAAGGCTGGTGAATGGAGATTTTCAGATCGAGAACCGCATCATGCTTAAAGCCGAGCATTGGCGCGGTGACAAGCTGATGGGTTCCTTTGAAGTGATGAATGAAGTGGTGGTCTGCCGCGGACAGGTGGTGCGGCCGATCCGCATCAGGGCCGAGGTTGACGGCTACACGCTAGCCTCTTACGTCGCTGATGGGCTGATCGCCTCAACGCCCACCGGGTCCACGGCTTATGCCATGGCGGTCGGCGGGCCGATCATGCCGCCTGAACTGCGCAACATCCTCATCGTGCCGGTCGCGCCGCACCTTTCAATGGATCGGGCTGTGATCCTTCCGGCAGGCGCCTGCGTCAATTTCTTCCCCTCCAGCGACCACCAGGCGGTGATGAGCATTGATGGCCACGCCCCCGTGCCGCTCAAAAATGACGACCGTGTTTCAATTGAAGCCAGCGACCATCAGGTCAATTTTGTGGTCTTTCAAGACCCAGGTTATTTTTACCGCAACCTGAGTCGTTATATGGAACAAAATCCTTCAATAGGTGGAATAAAATGAGTGATCCATACCAGCAGCCCATGTACTGCTATAACCATCCCAAACGCGAAACGCTGCTGCGCTGCAACCAGTGTGATCGCCCAATGTGCACGTCCTGTGCCGTCCACACCCCCACGGGCTACCGGTGCAAGGAATGTGTGCGTGGTCAGCAAAAGATCTTTGATACCGCCCAGTGGTGGGATTATCCCCTGGCGGTTGTTACTGCGGGCGTTTTGGCATTTGTGAGTACATACCTGGCACGAATTGCAGGATTTTTCATGTTGATCCTGGCGCCGGTTGCAGGCATCATCATTGCTGAAGCAGTCAGGCGCATTTTAAAGAAGCGACGCTCCAAAAGGCTGCCGATCATCACCGCCAGTGCCGCTTTTCTGGGGGCCATGCTGCCCACACTCAGCGTCATTGTGGTTTCGCAGCTTTTTTCCGGTCAAGTTTCTGGTCAAGGCCAGGGAACATATATTCTTTCCAGCCTTGTATCAATAATCTGGCCAATTATCTTTGCCTTGTTGGTTTCAAGTTCAGTCTATTTTCGCCTTAAGGGTATCAGGGTTTAAGGATCGGGCACATGCTTGACGAATTGCGCATCGAAAATTTTGCCATCATAAATAAGCTCGAAATTCGTTTTAAGAGTGGCCTGGTCATTGTCACTGGCGAAACCGGTGCGGGCAAGTCCATCATCCTGGATGCCATCATGGCCAAGTCGAACCTCGGCACCTCGCGGGTCGAGGGCTCGGTGGTGATCGCGTTGGGCCCGGGCTTCACCGCGGGCAAGGACGCGGATGCCGTGGTGGAAACCGCCCGTGGGCACGAGCTT
>DAIEPS010000162.1 GCA_027348305.1 Anaerolineaceae bacterium
AACCCGACCTCGAACTGGCCGTCTACCGTGTGGTGCAGGAGGCGCTCACCAACATCCGCAAACACGTGAAGGATGTCAGCCAGGTCTCGGTTGAACTCACCTTTGGGGAAACGGAAGTGAAGGCTGTGATCAAGAACAACGGCGCAGTATTCTCGAACTACAACGTCAACCAGTTTGTCCAATCTGGCCACCTTGGCCTGGCAGGAATGTATGAACGGGCTCGGCTTTTTGGGGGTTCACTTACCATCAATTCCGATGAGGAAAATGATACGATCGTCACAATTCAAATGCCTTACCTTCAACAATAACTTTATTGGTAACTTCCAAAGCGCGCCTCAATTTAAGTTACCCAGCACTTATTGACACACGGATTATAATTAAATTATAGAATATATATTCTATAGTTATTGGCATTGCCCCTTAACAATTCAACATATTGTACCTGGTCCTCGATTTGTGCAAAAACAATTCCAATTCAATTGTCAACGCGGTGATTTTGAGATCAAATTTGAATTGTTTAGAATTGTTTCCGCGGTCTTCCCTGGCACATGCAGCCTGGGCAAGTGTGCGCCCCCGAGCGGTTTCTGCGAGAGGGGCAGACGTAAAGAAAACAATTAATTTTACGCCGCCTATGCGAGCGAACCCCATGCACCATTCACCCGTTGGGGCAACCGGCCGGTCGCCCCTACCATGGCCATCAAGATTCGAATCTCAAATATAAACGGTTCGAATAAAAAAAGTTTTTCTCCGCGTGCTCCGCGGCTCTGCGTGAGATTGAACTTCCCTCCGATATATGACCTTTTAAACCAATCAGGGCGGGTTTAAAACCCGCCCCTACAGAATTGATCTTTTTTGCGAACTTCGCGTTTCTTTGTGGTCTTTGCGAGAGAAAAGCCCCCTACTTGATCTCGCAATACCGGTTCACTCTGTCTTCGATCACCTTGAGGCTGCCTTGCCAGAAGCTCTTCTTGCGCAGGTCGATGCCGAAGCGCATCGCGAGGTCGGCAGCCGTGCCCTCACCGGTACTGGCCAGCAGATTCTTGTAGTCCGTCACAAAAGCAGACCCGCGCTGCTGGTAGATGGCATACAGACCGGTGGCAAAAAGCAGGCCGAAGGCATAGGGATAGTTATAGAAGGAGAGAGCTGCCGAGTAATAATGCGGCTTCCAGGTCCACATCCATTTTTGCAGATACTTCGGGTCCAGGCCATCGCCGTAAGTGTCTTTCTGTGCCTGTTCCATGATCTCGCACAGCTCGTCCGCGCTCAACTCGGATTTCTCGCGCCGTTTGAAGACTTCCGTCTCAAACAAGTAGCGCGAATAGATATCCACGATCACCTGCGAGTCGCCGATCAACTGCGTCTCCAGAATGGCCAGCTCCTCTTGCGGATTTTTGACCAATTTTAACGCCGCGTTGGTAACGATCGTCTCGCACATGATCGAAGCCGTTTCGGCCAGTGTCATGGGTGTGTTCTTCTGAAGTTCGGTTTTGCCGGCCTTCACCATGCAGTCATTGTGAAAACCGTGGCCGAGTTCGTGCGCCAGTGTCGAAACCTGGTCGAGTGAACCATCAAAGTTGCACATGATGCGGCTTTCACCCACCCCGGGCACATCCATGCAGAAGGCGCCGCCGCGCTTGCCGTCGCGCTGTTCAGCATCGATCCAGTTGTGCTCAAAGGCGCGCTTGGCGAATCCGCTCAGGTCAGGCGAGAACTCTTCGAAACGGGCCAGAATGAACTCGCGCGCTTCATCGAAGGAATACGCCGATTTGGATTCACCGGTGGCCGCAAAGAGGTTCCACCACTGCAATTGCTTGACGCCAAAGCGGGCTGCTTTGGCTTTGAAATATTTTCGGAACATGGGGAAGGAATCGTGCATGGCCTCCAGCATGGTCTCAAGCGTTTCACGATCCAACCGCGCAATATCGATCGAGCTGTGGACGGCGTCTTTGCGTCCGCGGTGGCGGTTGAGGGTGTTGACTTCGCCCTTAATGCCGTTCATGGCTGCGGCCAGGGGTTCTTTCACCGTCGGCCAGGCCAGATTCTCGGCTTCATATCCACGGCGGCGGGTGTCTTCATCAGGGTGCGAGCGCATGTTGATCAGGGCGGGCATGGGCAGCTTCTGCATCTTGCCGTCAAGTTCGAAATCCACGCTGAGCTGTGAGGTGACCGTACCCTGCAGCTTTTCCCAGCCGTTGGCGCCGCTCAAGTTGAGCTCTGAGGCCAGCGTTTCTTCCGGCGTGGACATCAAATACTTGCTCTGTTCCGCGGCTTCCTTGACGAAGAAGGCGTGCGCGTTGACGTTTTCATTCAGCTTCAGTGCGGCGGGCAGTTTGGCGGCTACTTTACCAAGCCAGGCGCGCGCCTGCATGAAGACCTGGTCCGTTTTAACGCTGGCCAATTCATACTCCGAAAGCTTCTTCTGCGCTTCTTTATTGTAGGAGTCGGTGGAGATGAAAGACTCGAGGTAAGACCGCAGGGTGCCGGCCAGCAGCAGGATCTGGTTGAAACGTTCGATCAAAACGGATGCGGTTTCGGCGATCAGCGCTTCGGCAGCGGATGCGTCCACCTGGCTAACTTTTTCGGCCAGGTAGCTTTCCTGCTCGCCAAGCAGTTGCTGCATTTTTTTGAAATCCGCGGCGTATTGCGGTGAAGAGAGTGAGGGGTAGACATTGGAGAGATCCCAATGAGGTGGATTTTTGGGTGCCATTTGATCTCCTTGGAAGAAAATGTGTGTTTAAGATGGATGAATCCTCTTTGAAGCATGCTACTTGGTATCAAGTTGGTTTAAAGTGTATGAGTTAACAGAATACTCTTTAACTTCGGCCTCTCCCCTGCCCCTCTCCATCCTAAGGATGGAGAGGGGGAAACCCCCGCACGCGAAGCGTAGGGGGTGGGGTGAGGCAATAATTACCAACTTATTCTCACAGCAAGCTGCAATGAAATTCCCTCTTTGATTATATTACAAAGAGACACCGCCTTCTTGAAAGCGGTGCCTCGGATGAAAAAACAGGTGGTTTATCGGGTCGGGATTGCGGGCGGAACGCCTTGTTGTTTCCGTTTTTTCTCACGCGTAGCCGCGCTGCTCACCAAAATGCGGTAAAGGATCATGAAGAAGAGCAGCCCGCCAGAGATCATATAGAAGAGCTGCGCTCCCATTGCGGATGCATCCGTGCCGGCCAACAGAGCGTGCACCAACACTGAAACATAAGTGAGAAAACTGACAAAATGGATAGCTCGCCAGGTCTTGGGTCCGATCTTCTTGCGCACATAAAAACTGAGGGTCACGATCAGCATGGTGTAAAAACCCACCTGTCCGATCCCCACCCACAGCGGACGGTAGCCTGAAGTGGTGAATGGGATGAGCACCTGGGCAAGCGAAAAATTCATGAAGTGGTCGCCCATCAGGATCAATCCGTGGAAGAGCCCGAAAGCCAGCCCGAGGATGCTGGTGTATTGGTGGATCTCAATCGTGGGGGGCAGCCCCGGCCAGAGCACAGACAGTTTGTTGGTGATTCCCGTGCCGAGGATCATGGACAGCCACAACAACGAATAAGCCACAAAAGCACTGCCGCGTGACAGATACCAAAAAGCCTTCGGGTTGGCACCCGCTACGGATTGCGTCAGCGAAGGCATCCAGTTGGGCATGAAAATGGCAGCCGCCATGGCCCCCAAAAACGCAACCAGCATGATGATCGCGAAACCGCCGAGGTTAAAGGCTGGTTTTACCTCTTCTATATCGACAGATTGTGAGTGATTTGATTCCATCTCAGGTTCCATTGTTTTTCAATAAATTCAGGACTTTTAATAATGACACCATTTTCAAGCACTAACAAGAAATCGACACCGGGTTGTTCTCTTAACCATGATACACCTTCTTCGCTACCAAGGATGACACCCATTTTGGCGTTCATTTCTGCGGTCATCAGGTCTTCCGCAATTACGGTGGTGGTCAAGACATCAGTTTCCGCAGGTTGATTGGTTCGGGTGTCGATGAGATGATGCTGCCAGCGGTTGTTGCTGAACCATTTTCGGTAATCTCTGCCCGAGGTTGCCACCCCGCCTTTTGGGATCATCAATAGTTCGAGATTGTTTTCTTTATTGGTCGGATCCGCCACACCAATCGGCCAGGCCGTCCCGTCTGCGAGCGGGGCGCTGATGGAGATATCACCGCCGGCATCCACCAGCACCGGGGCGAAAGATTGAAGGCGCAGCATGGTTTGGTGCGCCGCCCAGCCTTTGGCAAATCCGCCGAAATCAAGTTGGGTTCCCAAGGGAATTGTGATGGTTTGTTCCTCAGCATCAAGCGTGAACTCCTGGCTGCCGTTCGAAAAGGTGGTGATGGGCTGGCTCAAATCTCTATCT
>DAIEPS010000163.1 GCA_027348305.1 Anaerolineaceae bacterium
GATAAATTCTCAGACCTTTTAAAAGTTATTGCCTAGCATTTTGTAGAAGTAAGAGATACAAAGTTCAAATAAAACCTTCTAATGTGGTATATTGGTTTATGGCTGGAAAAAAGAAAAGTAAACCCCTTTAGCAAACTTCTTTGGTCCAAACCTGGATCCTTATTTAGGTACTTAATAGGGTATTAACCTTACATTTTTACAGGTTTAAAACCATACCCTTGACCTGTATAATGTGCCTAGAGGTTCTATTCATTATTAAACGTAAGAGGGAATCCATGGCAGAATTATTGACAATTTCATTGGAAGAGCTGGTCTACAGCCTTTCTACCCTGATGGATCATACCATCGCACCGTTAAGAGATCATCACCGTCGAACAACAATTGCTGCTTATCATATTGCTTTTTACCTGGATCTGACCTGGCAGCAGCGAAACGATCTGATTTTTGCTTCAGCCATTCACGATATTGGTGCTTTTTCCATCAAAGAACAAAAAGCATTGCTAGACCTGCGTTTTGAAGATCAACATATCAACCAACATGCACGTGCAGCTTACCTGCTGTTCAAGGAATTTTCTCAATTTGAACATGTCGCGATCATCCTTCGCTATCATCACGCCTATCTCAATGCAACGACCAATGCGCAGCGCGCAAAAATCCCATATGAGTCTTTGATCCTTCAGGTTGCAGATCAAGTGGCCGTTCTTTCTATGGACGCACATAACATTCTTGATAGATCAGCAAAAATCATAGAAGAGATCAATAAACAATCCGGGGTCATGTTCGCCCCTGAGATCGTTGAAGCCTTCAACAAGGCTGCTGAAAAAGAAAAGTTTTGGCTGGATATCAATAATCTATCGTTAAGCGCACTTTTTGCTGAGAGGTTAAAACTGGATAATCTTCACTTCAAGAGTGACGAGCTAATGGGTTTGGTCAATATGTTTCGCAGGATCATTGATTTTCGCAGTGAAGTTACATCTACGCACACCGCCGGCGTCTCCGTTGTGGCAGCCGAATTGGCCAGAATTCACGGCAGTGAAGAAGAAACCATCCGAAAGATCACCATGGCAGGTTTTTTGCATGATATTGGCAAGCTTATCGTGCCATCCGAAATTCTTGAAAAACCTGGCAAATTGACCCGTGCGGAATTCAATATTATCCGCACCCATACCTACTTTACATATGAATTCTTAAACACGCTCAGTATATTTTCAGATATCAGAGATTGGGCATCCCAGCACCATGAACGTTTGAATGGAAGGGGCTATCCATTCCATGAGAATGATAGGTCATTATCCTTTGAATCAAGAGCCATCGCTGTTGCAGATGTCTTCACAGCTTTGACCGAAGACCGCCCTTATCGCAAAGGCGTCACTGGAAAGGAAGCGATGGTGGTTTTGGATGTGGATGTGCAAAAACAGGAACTTGATCCTAACCTGGTTTTATTGTTGGGTGAACATCAGGATGAGATCAACCAGGCGCGGATCAAGGCGCAGGATCGATCACGAAAGGAATATCAAGCTTTCATGAAAGAAATGAATAAAGAAGGCTTCTAGATCAGGGTGGCAATTCGTAGACTATAGAATGCATCGTTCCGGTTGGCTCTTTCAGAAGAGCCAACCTTTTTTTTATTGATATCCCATCTTCAGCATAAATTCGGCAATTCATTGGCAAAAGTGTGGCGGAACCCCGGCTCATTTTTGTTTTATTCTTTATTTGTCAAAAAAATGCAGCGGACCTGATGGAGCTTACCCTTTGAAGTATGTGATCTCTTATGACCTGGGAACTGGCGGACTGAAAGCCGGCCTTTATCAAACGGACGGAACTTCAGCCGGTTTTGAATTTGTAGCGTATCCAACTTATTATCCCGAACCTGATTGGCATGAACAGCATCCATTGGATTGGTGGCAGGCGGTCTGCCTGTCTACCAAAACCCTTCTGGAAAAAAACGGCGTTAACGCTTCTGATATCACTGCAGTGGCCACCAGCGGACACAGCCTGGTGGCTGCCCCGATCGGCTGCGACGGCAGCTTGCTGCTTGAAAGCGTTCCGATCTGGTCAGACCGGCGCGCCAGGAGCGAAGCGGCTGATTTCTTCAAACGGGTCGATTATGAAAAATGGTACCTGACCACCGGCAACGGCGATCCGCCTGAGACATATTCTGTCTTCAAACTGATGTGGCTTAAAAAACATCAGCCTGACATTTACGCCAGGGCTCAAACCACCCTGGGCAGCAAGGATTTCATCAATTTCAAATTGACCGGCCAGATTGCCACGGATTATTCGTATGCGTCAGGCAGCGGTGTTTTTGACCTGCAGCATTGGTGCTACAAACCTGCTTATATTGAAGCAGCGGGGTTGAAAGCGCAGTTGTTTGTTGAACCCAGGGAATCTCATGCGCTGGTGGGCACGGTGACCGCCGAAGCCGCTGCATCATGCGGACTTTGCGAGGGCACTCAGGTTTTCTGCGGTGGGGTGGATAACGCATGCATGGCGCTCGGCACAACCGGCATGGGCAACGGCAGGGTATACACCTCGCTGGGCTCCTCCGCCTGGATCGCTGTCTCCACTGATAAACCCATTCTGGATGTTAAAAAACTGCCCTTTGTGTTTGCCCATATTGAAAAGGGGTATTACACCAGCGCCGTCTCTATTTTTGCAGCGGGAAGCGCCTATCGCTGGGCTAAAGAAGCATTGTGCGCCGACCTCTCCGGCGATGTTTATGAGCAAATGAACGCGCTGGCCGCGGAATCCCCGGCGGGCGCGAACGGCGTGATGTTCAATCCATCGCTGGCGGGCGGCAGTTCGCAGGAACCCAGCGAAGCGCTGGAAGGCGCCTTCTTTGGGCTGAAGCTCTCCACCTCGCGTGCGGATATTCTGCGGGCGATCCTGGAAGGTGTGGCGCTCAGTTTGAGCACCTGCTGCCTTTCAGTGATCGAGCCGATGATCGAACATACTGACGCCATGATCCTGTGCGGCGGCGGTGCCAAAAGCGATTTGTGGATGCAGATTTTCGCAGATATCTACAACAAGAAGATTGTGATCGCCAACGTGGATCAAGACGCTGCTTCACTTGGGGCCGCGGCCATCGCCCTGCGCGGGGCTGCGTTCTGGCACGACTACACTCCGCTGGACGCGCTGTATCAAGTGCAAAAGACGTTCATCCCCATTGAAGCGAACCGCGAACGCTACGCTGTTATTGCCAAAAGATTCACCCAATGGATCAATGCCCTGGCTGTCATTCATGACAGTACACCTGATGAATGGAGAGCTTAACTATGAAGGTCGGTTTTTGTACGATTAATTATTCCGAATTGGCGTTGGATGAGGTCATCGAATTGGTGGCGAAAAAAGGATACGAGGCGGTTGAGATCCCAGCCTACACCGACAATGGTCAGATGGACGTGGACGAAATGCTGCGAAACGGCAATGCCAAAAAACTGAAAAAGCAGGTCAACGACGCCGGCCTGATCATTTCAGGCATCTCGAACCATGCTGATTCACCCCTGGTGCTCGGTCCACACGGCCGCGACCTGGCCGCCATCTGCCCCGGCACCCCCGAACAGCAGATCAAGTTTGGCACCGAGAGCATGCTCAAATGTGCAAGGCTTGCCAACGAACTCGAGATCCCGGCGGTGGTGGCTTTTTCAGGCGTGGGCAACTTCGGTCACTTCAACGATTGGCCCTACCCCGACGGCTGGAAGGAAGAGGAGGAAGCCTTTGTCAAGCATTGGGTGCCCATCTTCGACAAGTTTGCGGAGTACGGCGTCAAGGTGGCCTTTGAACCGCATCCCAACAACATCATTTATGACATCCACACCACCAAACGCTGCCTTGTGTTGTGTGACAACCATCCGGCTTTCGGAATCAATTTTGACCCGGCCAACATTTTCTACACCGGCATCAACCTGGGCAGCTACATCGACGAGATCGGCGACCGCATTGTGCTGGTGCACGCCAAAGACTGCGAACTGGTGGAACATAACATGGCGCGCGGTGGATACTGGATGCTTCAGCGCGACTGGGGCAACCTAGACCGCAGCTTTCGCTTCCGCATCCCCGGCTGGGGATCGATCAACTGGAAGAGCGTGATCACCGAACTCTTCATGACCGGTTACACCGGTGTGTTTTCATACGAGCATGAAGATGTGACCATGTCTCGCGCGGACGGCATCGACAAGGCCATCGCCTTTTTGAAACCCCTGATGATCCAACAGCCTTACGAAGGCCGCAACGATAAACTCTTTCAAAAGTAGAGGAGACACCCATGAGAACAATGAAAGCCATGGTTCTTGAAGAACCCAAGAAATTTGTCTACCAGGATGTGCCCGTGCCG
>DAIEPS010000164.1 GCA_027348305.1 Anaerolineaceae bacterium
GGCTTCTTTTTCGGTGGCGTGGGCTGTGTGGCCTTCCTGCCAGTAGAACTCAAGCGTGCGTAAGAAGGGACGGGTGCGCATTTCCCAGCGCACAACGTTGCCCCACTGGTTGATCAGCACGGGCAGGTCGCGGTAAGATTTGATCCATTTGGAATACATATATCCGATGATGGTCTCTGAAGTCGGGCGCACCACCAGCGGTTCTTCGAGTTCTGCTCCACCGCCGTGGGTAACCACGGCCAATTCAGGTGAGAAACCTTTGACATGTTCCTTTTCCTTTTGGAGAAATGACATGGGGATGAGCAGCGGAAATGCCGCGTTGACGTGCCCGGTGGCTTTAAAGCGTTTGTCGAGTGCTCCTTGAATGTTTTCCCACAAGGCCCAGCCATAAGGGCGAACGACCATGCATCCGCGCACCGGGGCGTTGTCGGCCAGTTCGGCGCGTTGGATAAGCTGGTTGTACCATTCTGAGAAGTTTTCGCTGCGTGGGGTTAATTTTTCATTGTCCATTAGAATTTTCCTGAATGATCTATGATTTCTGAGACTCTGCTGCAAATTTATTTATCAATTCAACTGCCGTGTTGATATCCTCGGCAAAATATACCCTTTTCTGGTCGTGCAGATGCAGATAACCGCCCAATTCAGACATAAAGGCTTCAATGGTTTTTTGCCAGCCTTTGCCTACCAGCACCATCATGCGTGCGGGTTTCATCGAGATGATCTCTTCGTTCCACATCACTGCCAGTTCAGCCAGAGTGCCGACACCGCCGGGCATCATCACCGCGGCATCGCAGCCGTCGATCAGCGCGTACATGCGGTCGCGCAGGGTTTCATGCTTCCATTCTTCCTTGACCCATGCGTTGGCTTTGGTGCCGCGCCATTCTTCGAGCTGGGTGCAGGTGGAACCGATCACGTGGCCGCCGGCTTCATTGGCGCCGCGCGAAGCAGCTTCCATGACTCCGATATATCCGCCGGTCATGACGGTGTGGCCTGACTGCCCCAATAGAAAACCCAATTGACGGGCTTCTTCGTAGGCCTGTTCGCCGGGTTTGGGCGCCGCGCCGCCATAGACTGCGATCTTCATTTCACGTCCTCTTGGGTTGATGTTTTTTGATCCCACTCACGACCGAAGTTGGTTTGAAGTTTTTCGAGTATTGCAGCTTCGAGATCCACACCGGTGATGCTGGCAAGCTGCAGCAGGTAAAGCGCCACATCTGCGAGCTCACCACGAAACTCTTTTGAGTCTTTTACTTCGTCACTCCATTGGAAATGTTCCAGCACTTCAGCGGATTCCAGCGAGAGAGAAACCGCCAGGTTGCGCGGCGTCTGCGGACGTTTGCTATCTTTGGCATACCAGCCTTTGGATTCCACGAGGCGGTGCATTTCTTCGGTCAGTTCGCGAATATCCAAAATTTAATTTCCTGACTTCGAGAGAACTTCGAGTGCTTTTTGAGCGGATTCGATTTGCGCAGGATGCCATCCACTTTCGGACACCATTTTGTTGAGATGCTCTATAACCACCCGCTTGCTTTTTTCGTCAAGCGATGTAAAACGGGACTCAATTCGATCCGGTTCTTGGGAGAGCAGATCGTCCCAGGCTTTTTCAAGAAAGGTTTCTTCCATGTGGTTCATCCTGTTATTGATTCTCCTAGATTACCAGACATAAAGGGCAGCGTCAAGCGGGGTAAGAAATAAAAAGCTGGACGGGAACCCCGTCCAGCTTTTACGAGAAGATGGGCAACTACTCTTCTTTTCTGTTTTCCATTTCTTTGGTGCGTGCATCGATGATCGGTTGTGCAATATGTGCAGGCACAACATCCGTGTGATCGAATTCCATTCTGAACACACCGCGTCCGCCGGTGATGGAGCGCAGGGTGGTGGTGTAGCGCAGCATTTCGGCCAGGGGAACAGTTGCGGTGACCACGGAATGACCTTTTTCGGTTTCCATGCCCTGGATGCGAGCGCGGCGGGTGTTGAGATCACCCATTACGTCGCCCATGTTGATCTCGGGGACGGTGATGTGTACCAGCATGATCGGTTCGCGCAGCACTGGGCCGGCTTCGCGAACAGCTTCTTCAAAGGCTTTACGTCCGGCAACCTCGAAGGCGACCGGTTTGGAATCGACGGGATGTTCCTTGCCGTCAAAGACCGAAACATGCACACCCGAGACGGGGTAACCGGCGATGACGCCTTCTTTCATCACGGTCGCGATACCTTTTTGGATGGAAGAGGAATAGGATTGTGAAACGGCGCCGCCAAACACATCCCATGTGTACTCAAATTCTTTATCCGTAAGGGGAGAGACCTTCAGGTGGACCTCGCCGAATTGACCTGAACCACCGGTTTGTTTCTTATGGCGGTGCATGGCTGACGCAGTTTTGGTTATGGTCTCTTGATATGAGACTTTCGGCTCTTGCAGGATGATGCCAACCTGGAATTTGGATTCTGCGCGGCGGATGGCGACATCAATGTGCTGGTCGCCTAGGCCTTGCAGAATGGTCTGCAGGGTGGTGCCGTCGTTGTACCATTTCAAGGTCATGTCTTCTTCAACCAGGCGGTGCAGGGTGGAGGTGATCTTGGTGGAATCTCCCTGGGTCTTGGGGAAGAGGGCAACTGAGTAGAGAGCTGTCGGGTATTCGGGTATAGGCAGCGTCAAGGGGTGAGCCTTGTCGCACAGGGTGTTTGAGGTTGAGGTTTCAGTCAGTTTTGGAACGATGATGATATCGCCGGCGTGCGCGACTTTAATACTTAGCGCGTCTTTTCCGCGGGGAACGCCGATGGTGCCAATACGTTCTTCCATTTGCTTGGTCTGATTCCAGATGCGGGAATCCGCGGCAACCGTACCTGAATAGATTCTGAAGTAGGTTTGTTTGCCAACAAACGGATCGGCAGTGGTTTTCCAGACATAAACTGCCAGAGGACCGTTATCCTTGGCTTCAATTTTTTCTTCGCCAGCTTTACCTTCAGCAACCACAGGTCCGGCGGTGACAGGTGAGGGGATCAAATCGATGATCGAATCAAGCAATTTGAGCACACCCGTGCCGGTATGACCGGCGCTGACCAAAACGGGAGCGTAGCTGCAGGAACGAACGACTTCAGCCAGACCCTTGAGGACTTCCTCATCGGTCAGAGCGCCAGATTCAAGATATTTTTCGAGCAGGGCATCGTCGCCTTCAGCGGCGGCTTCGACGAGTTTGGCACGGGCTTCTTCGGCTTCAGCTTTAAGATCAGCAGGGATCTCTTCAGCCGTTTTGCCTTCACCCTTGTAGGCTTTCATCGAAAGCAGATCAATGACACCCTTGAATTCAAGTTTTTCTCCCCAAGGGAGTTGCACGGGGATAAGGCGGATATCGGAATATTCCTGAACAGAAACCAGGGATTTTTGGAAACTGGCATTTTCGCGTTCCATCTTGTTGATCAGCACGAAACGCGGCATGTTCATCTTGGTACAGTAGTTCAAAGCAATTTCAGTACCGACCTCCAGACCATTGACAGCGTCAACCAAAACCACCACGCCTTCAGCAACACGCATGGATGATATGACTTCGCCTACAAAATCGGTGTATCCGGGGGTGTCTAAAAAGTTGATCTTGGTATCACGATATTCAACCGGAATTACCGATGTATAAAGTGAAATTTTGCGCCTGATTTCTTCTTCATCAAAATCAGAGGCGGTGGTGCCGTCCTCAATTTTCCCCATGCGAGTGGTAGCGCCAGTGAAATGAAGTAAAGCCTCGCACAGGATTGTTTTTCCAGCACCGGAGTGAGATGCCAGTACAACATTACGGATCTTGTCGGTCGAGTACTCTTTCATGAAAGATGGCCCTTCTCTTTACTTGAGATGACTTCAATCTTCCCATTTTAAGTGAATTGGTGATTCTTGTCAAAGTAAAGCAGCCTCTTTTTTATCGTGGTTTTACGGTGCACCGGTGAACCTTACGGTCTGCTTGATTTTTGGTAAAAATGGAATCATTATGGACTTTTTTTTCTTTATTCAATGGTTGTACAATGAGAAAAGGTATGGCGTTAAAATGAAACTTCGAGTAATTCTGATAACCCTTTTTGCATTGATCACCATTTCTCCAGCGCCGTTTCAATTATGGAGCGTGCAGGACAAATTCAGCCTGGTGGATCAACAAGATTTTTCCAGTTGGCAGGTCATTGATCCAAATCCTATGTCCAGTTTTGATTTTGGCAGCGGCCAGCCGAGGCTTTTAGCCAGAAGCTTTGATAATTTTAAAAACCCGGTAATGGCCGGTAGCTTAGGCTACGGCATTTGGGCGAATAGCGGGCAAATAACCGCCCTGGAGCTGGACAACCGAGACAT
>DAIEPS010000165.1 GCA_027348305.1 Anaerolineaceae bacterium
GAGGTGGCAACACCGCCCATCTGTGTTCCACTGAGAAAAGCGACCTTGTATGAAGTGGTCCAGTTGCAGGTGCCAACATTCTTGAGGGACCAGGTCTTGGTGAAGGCCTGGCCGGGGGTTACGACGGTGTTATCGGGGATGGTCACATCCGTGACAAACACTGAATTGTCACAAACGGGGACGGTGATCTTGAGCGTGGGCGTGGCAGCCAGGGTATTGGTGACCAGGGGGGTTATTGTGGCCGTTGGCGAAGGGGTCATGGTGGGCTGCGGGGTGGCCGTGGGCATGGAGACTGCCAGTGTTTGCATCACTGAAGTAGATAGCGCATTGATGGTGGCTTGCGTGTCAGGGGTTGGGGTTGCAGGAGCGCAAGCACTCAGAATAAGCAAGCAACACACAACAAGAGCAAAGAATCGTTTTTTTAGCATAGGAGTAATCCTTTTTTTGATGATCGTGAATTGGATTCAATTTTAAATAAATCGTGCCATCCCCAATAATAAACCCGATTATACCTACTTAACCGATGAACCTGTCAAGAGTGGACATTTTGTTTAGGACACCTTGACAAGGTGTCCTGAATTTACAGAATGGACAAGACAGCAGGATACCGGCGGGCATAAATTCATGTAAAATAAAGCCATTAACACGGAAGGATTGTATCGATGGAAAACCTCTGGTCCCCCTGGCGTATGAAGTATGTGACTGACAACGAAAAACCCGGCGAATGCATCTTTTGCAGTTACCCGAAGATGAAAGACGGCGTTGAAAACCTGATCGTCCATCGCGGTGAAAACGTGTTTGTGATCCTCAACCGTTACCCTTACACCAGCGGGCACGCCATGGTGGTGCCTTTTCAACATGTAGCCTCGATCGAAGAACTGACGCCGGCTGTGCGTGCGGAATTGATGGAGATGATCAACGAGACGCTGGGCGTGCTGCGCAAGGTCTACCAGCCGGAGGGGTTCAATGTGGGCATCAATATGGGGTCCGCAGCCGGGGCGGGGATCGCCGAACACGCGCATGTGCATATTGTGCCACGTTGGGGCGGCGACACCAACTTCATGTCCACCACGGGCGAGACGCGCGTGATCCCCGAGGACTTGCGGGTGACCTACGAACGCATATCCGCGGCGTGGTTGTAAACTAACCCCCTGGATTAAAAATCCTATTATCTTAAGTCGGTATGTTTTATTTTCAAAAAGGTATCTTCAACTAGTATTTTTGATTACCTTCTCTTGTAGTTTTTTTGGTTAATTTCATAGAGGATAAAAGTCAAAATGGAATCGCAGACTTCAAAACCTAATAAATTCGTGATCCCCGCCATTATTGCTGCCGCTTTTCTTCTTCCTATTTTCTTTTTTATTATCATCAAATTAACTGGACTGAGCGGATTGCCGCTCTATTTTGCGCAATTAGGCTTATATGCCCTCTTCTTTCTGCTGGCTTTCTGGGGGATGAAGCAGAGTCAAATCAGGCTGACCTTTAGTGGACGAAAAGTGCTTGAAGCCTTCGTCATCCTGCTGGCGAGCTGGTTGATCTATGCAGCTTTCATTTCCGTAGCGGGCATCATCCGCCTGCCTGAGGAAGTGGCAGCACTGCGATCCGCGACAGCCTGGAAGGTTTGGGCGCAGATTGTCAGCACCTGGCTGTTTGTCGGTATCAGCGAGGAAGTGCTCTTTAGGGGTTATTTCTTGAAAAAATTATTGGTATTTTACGAGAGTAAGAATGCCAAACGAACGACTTTGCTGGCCGTGCTGGTGTCGAGCGCTTTCTTCTCGCTCTGGCATCTGCCGGTGCGTATCTTCTCGCTGATCAACGGCGAGATCTCGATCGGGCTGATTTTGGTCAGCCTGGTTATGCTTTTTTTATTGGGGGCCGGTTTTGCATGGCTGTACCTGTGCAGCGGCAGCATCCTGCTCGTGGGGCTTGTCCACGGCGTGATGGATTTTCCGCTGATCGGCAAGGACAGCCAGCTTTCTTTCATCATCCTGATCGCCGCGATCGGAATTGTGGAAGTGTTCCATTTGTTCAATCAAAAAAAGGCTGCTCAGCCAGCCTGAAAGAGTAAACCATGAAAATCGTCAATTTTGCCACGGAACATTTCTTTGCCAAATATGAGTTCAGCACGCCCTACCAATTGTGCAACTCGGACTGCGAGACGCTGCCGGTGGACGACCTGCTCAAGATGGCGGGCGTGCCCCTCGCTGATTTTGGCAGACTCTCGCTGGGCTACACCGAGTCGCTGGGCAACCTTCCGCTGCGCGAAAGCATCGCCGCGGGATATAAATATATCTCGGCCGAGGATGTGATCTTTTTAGGGTCCCCGATTGAAGGAATTTACCTGGCTGCGCGGGCCATCCTTGAAGCTGGGGATGAAGTGATCGCGCTCAGCCCGGCTTATGATGCGCTGGTCAATATGTTTGAGCATGTGGTTGGTGCGGAGCATGTGCGCAAGTGGTGCTTCAAACCTGGTGCATCAAGTTGGGAGTTGGACTTCGATGAATTGGAATCGCTGATCAACGACAGAACAAAGCTGATCGTGGTGAATTTTCCGCATAATCCAACGGGGTTCCTGCCTACAAGAGCACAATTGGATCAGTTAGTAAACAGTGTTTATTTGCATCACTTATACTTGTTTTGCGACGAAATGTATTTTGGCCTGGCCCATGCCGGAACCCCATCGATCCCTTCTGTTGCAGAATTGACTCCGCGGACGGTGGTGCTCTCAGGTCTCTCCAAGACTTACGGGCTTCCGGGCCTGCGCAGCGGTTGGCTGATCGTGCAAGACAAAGCCCTGCGCGACGAGATCATCAACTGGAAGTTCTACACCAGCATCTGCCCGCCTGCCCCCACGGAGTTTCTGACCTCCGCGGCACTCAAGGTCAAAAATCAACTCAGAGACCGCAGCCTGGCGCAGATCGAGGCCAACCTCAAACTGGCAGACGCGTTCTTTGCGCGCTGGCCCCAGCTCTTTGTTTGGCGGCGTCCGCTGGCCGGGTCCACCGCTCTGGTGGAGATGCATGTGCCGTCCGTGGAGGCGTTTGCCGAGAAGATGGCGCGTGAAGCGGGCGTGCTCATCCAACCCGCGACGACCTTGGGCTGGGATGATCATCATTTCCGACTTGGGCTGGGGAGATCCGCGTTTGGGGTGGCATTGCAGAAGTTTGAGGAGTATTTGCTGAAGTAAAAATTTCTCACGAAGAGGCGCAGAGTAAAATCTTATTCTCTCGCAGAGACGCAGAGTACGCAGAGAAAACCTAAATTATTACAAAAAAGAAATAAACATAGAAGGGGGGAAAAAGGGTTGTAAGAAAAGGGAGGGAGAATGATCGAAAATGAAATAACAAAAATCGTCATTGACACTGCCTACAAAATCCATACAAAAATCGGACAAGGTCTTTTAGAATCTGCGTATCAAGCTATCCTTGTTTATGAGCTTAAGAATAGGGGGTTGCATGTGGAGTCTGAAATACCCATGCCGATCCACTACGAGGACATCGATCTGGATATTGGATTTCGTGCAGATCTGATTATAGAAAACAAAGTAATAATCGAATTAAAGTCAGTAGAGAAAGTGGCAGAAGTTCATAAAAAGCAATTATTAACCTACCTATGAATTTCAGGACTACAAGTAGGTTTGTTGATCAATTTTGGAACTCCATTAATTAAAGATGGAATTTTCAGGATAGTTAACGGCTATAAAGAAGAGAAAACCTGATTTAATAATATGGTTTTCTCTGCGATCTCTGCGTCTCTGCGTGAGTTTAGTTTAAGAATTTAATAATTCTTCCAAAATTGTCTTCGCTTTTGCTGCATCGGCCTTTCCGCGCATCTTTTTCATTACACCGCCCACGAACCAGCCGATCAAGGTGACCTTGCCGCCCTTGTAGGCCGCCACTTCGTTGGGGCTTTCGGCCAGCACTTCTTCGCACACGGCGCGGATGGCGGAATCGTCACTCACCAATCCCAGGCCTTCTTCAGCCACGATCGTTTCAGGGGATTTACCCGTCTGCTGAACTTTTTGCAGCAGGCTCTTGCCGGTGTTGATGTTGATGGTTCCGGAATCCACCAGCTTGAGGATGGATGCCAGCGCGGCCGGGGTCAGCGCCATTTCGGCGGGGTTGAGCCCTTGGTCGTTGATCATGCGCAGCACCTCGTTCAGCTTGAAGCTCTCACCGACCATGTGCTGGGTGATGTCCTGCACGCCCTGCGCCAGCATGTCGGCGAGCTGCCTGATGAGACGCTCGACCTTGGTGACGGATTTTTCGTCACCCT
>DAIEPS010000166.1 GCA_027348305.1 Anaerolineaceae bacterium
ACAGTGCTTTTTCCACATCCAGAAGGTCCGATAATGGAAGTGATCTTCCTGGGTTCAATTTTCAAGTTAACGTTCTTGACCGCTCGAAAATCACCATAAAAGATATCAAGGTCTTGTGTTTCTATTGCCCATTGTTTGCTTGGTTGATCAGTCATTAGTATTTAACCTTACCGTTTCTTCTGGATCTTGTTCCGCCATAGAATGGCGGCCGCGTTCATAGATAATAGCATAATCATCAGCACAAGAATAGCCACTGCTGCGATATTCCGGAACTCCACTTGCGGGCGAGTAGTCCAATTATAAATTTGAATTGGAATTGCGGTGAAATTTGTAAAAATTCTGCATCAGTCAATGGTGAAATCTTAGTTCATGATCTCCATTCCCTTTTAACAAATTCTTAACAATTCAGCCGCATTTGTTAACCAATTTTTCGCAGAACCTTAATTGCCAATTGTTAATATTGGACTGTACATAAAAAATATTAGGAGACGAAAAATGCGAAAAAGTTTGTTAATTTCAGTTTTGGTTTTGCTGGTTGCAGGAATGGTTTTAACTGCATGTGCGAGTGCGACCCCAGTTGCAGCCCCTGCTGCCACTGAAGCTCCTTCGACAGCTACTACAGAAGCCCCCACTGCTGCTCCAACTGCCCTTCCTGCCGGATCAGTGACCATCAACGGCGCCGGCGCTACCTTCCCACTCCCTGTTTACACCGAGTGGACCTATGCGTATCAATATGTTGATCCCGCTGTTGTGCTCAACTATCAGGGCATCGGTTCTGGCGGCGGCAAAAAAGGCATCATCGATAACACCATCGATTTTGCTGGTTCAGATTCCGCATTGAAAGACGAAGAATACACTTCTGGCAAAGACTTGCAGATGTACCCGATGTTAGCCGGTGCAGTGGCTGTGATCTACAACGTGACCTGGGCGAAGGAATTGCCCGCAGATTTCAAAGTCGCAACACTGGTACTCGACCGTCAAACTTTGGTTGACATCTACAATGGCAAAATCACCAAGTGGAATGATCCCAAGATCGTCGCTTTGAATCCTGTTATGGCTGAATACCTGCCCGATGCGACCATCACGGCTGCCCATCGCTCTGATGGCTCCGGCACCACCGAGATCTTCACCAAAGCCCTAACCTCCTTCAGCACTGACTGGACCGCCGGTGGAGCCTCTTCAGTGGAATGGCCTGTCGACAAAACTGGCAACGGCATCGGTGGCAAGGGTAACCAGGGTGTCGCAGCCGCAGTCATCAACACCCCCAATAGCCTTGGTTATGTTGAACTTTCCTACGCCATCTCCAATAAAATGAGCTTCTTCGACCTGGTCAACAAAGCTGGAAACACCGTGACAGCCAATGCTGACAGTGTTGCCTCCGCGATGAGCGACTTCGCTGGAACCTTCACTGACAAATTGACCAACACCATCGTAGATGGTGAAGGTGCCCAGTCTTACCCGATCGTTGGATATACCTACATCATCCTCCACACTACCAGCATGACAGACTGTGTCAAAGCCGAAAAATTGCTCGGTTTCTTGAAGTGGGCTTTGACTGACGCTGGCGCTGGCAAACTCGCCGGGGACCTCGGATACTCAGTTTTGCCTGGTGACATCCGCGATCAGGTGCTCGCCAAGTACGCTGAAGTTACCTGCAATGGTGCACCTGTTCTCAAATAGAAAATTCTGAAGACTCCTTCTCTTTTCTCCGGAGGTGTTCAAAAAACACCTCCGGAAAATCCATCAGAACAACTGGCGGAACATGAAAAATACAACTCAACATACGAACCGTTTATCAACCTTAATAAAAAAGACCACTCAACACGGCGACAGACCCTGGAATGCGCTGCTGTTTTTATTCTCCTTGTTAGTAATTGCATTAATGCTCTCAATTGGATGGATGCTTTGGCAACAATCTTCTGATGCACGTATGACATTCGGGTTTAATTTCTTACAGCCAACCCGAGATGCTTCGTGGGATCCGGTAAATGATCATTTTCAGGCCTGGCCGTTTATTTACGGCACATTATTGACCTCCCTGGTTGCCATTTTATTGGCGGTACCCATTAGTGTAGGTATCGCAGTTTTTCTCGCAGAACTTTGTCCGCGCTGGCTGCGGACACCTCTTAACTGGCTGGTGGAATTGTTGGCAGCCATCCCCTCCGTGATTTACGGTTTATGGGGCATTTTCATCTTTTTACCCAAGGTGATCACGCCTTTTGGCAAAGCCCTGGCAGCAACGCTGGGCAAAATTCCCGTTTTGGGCACTTTGTTTGTTGGGCCCATTCCTGAAAGTGGTGCCTCCCGGTTGGCCGCGGCCGTTATCCTGACCATCATGATCATTCCGACCATCGCCGCTGTGAGCCGAGATGTGCTGCTGGCCATTCCCAACTCACAACGCGAGGCCTCTTTGGCTCTGGGGGCCACCAAATGGGAAACCATCTGGCAGGTGTTGATCCCTTATGGACTGTCTGGCATTCTTGGGGCGTTGATCCTCGGTCTGGGAAGGGCGCTGGGTGAAACCATGGCCGTCACCATGGTGATTGGTAACAGCATCGAAGGTAGTCTTTCCCTCTTGCGTCCAGGATATACCATGTCTTCGATCATCGCCAACGAATTTGCCGAAGCCGTAAGCAAACTGCACACCCAATCTTTAATTGAAATTGGATTTGTCTTGTTTGTCTTAACCTTGCTGCTCAATATTGTGGCAAGATTTCTAGTCTGGCGTGTGGCGCGCAAAACGCCGCAGGATGCCCGAGCATGAACAACATCAAAGAGATCATTGCACATCAGGGCAATCTCAGAAAGCAGCGCAGAAAAACCGCCAATGTGGTTATGTTGGGGTTAACCGGCTTCCTTACCATTTTGGCCTTGATTCCACTTTTCTGGATCATCAGCTATGTGATCCTCCGCGGTGGAAAATCTCTCAATCTTGAATTTTTCACCCAGCTTCCCAAACCGCTTGGCATGGGGGGCGGTGGCGTTTTGCACGCCATCGAAGGAACGTTGATCGTTTCATTACTGGCAGCGCTTTTTGCCATTCCGCCCGGAGTGATCGCGGCTTTTTATGCCTCCCGACACCCGAATACCCCGCTGGGGGTTGCCCTGCGGTTTGGTACTGATGTTTTGGCGGGAGTTCCTTCGATTGTCATCGGGTTGTTTGTCTATGCCCTGGTGGTAAAACCCCAGGGTCATTACTCAGGCCTGGCCGGTGGAGTGGCACTCGCAATACTGATGTTGCCCACCATCATCCGCACCACAGAAGAGATGTTGAAACTTGTGCCATCCAATTTACGAGAAGGTTCCCTGGCATTGGGTGCGCCAGAATGGAAAACTTCTTTGAATGTACTCTTTCCAGCGGCATTAAACGGCATTGTGACCGGATTTTTGCTTTCCATCGCCCGGGCTGCCGGAGAGACCGCACCGCTATTGTTCACGGCTCTAGGCAATGAAAGGTTTGACTTGGGGATGATCATTCAAAGCGGCGTCGCTCAACATCAGAATGTTTTTCAAATTCTCGGAAAAATCTTTGACCAGCCCATTGATTCTCTTCCGCTGACCTTATGGAAATATGCGCAACAACCCTATCCCGAAAGGGTGGATCAAGCCTGGGGGGTGGCACTGGTTTTAATGATATTGGTGTTGTTGACCAACATCCTTGCCCGTGTCTGGATTGAAATTAGAACAAAGCGATTAAGAGGTTAATCATGACGATTACATATTTAACACGTGAGACAGTGAGTACTGATATTGAAGAACACCCGGTTATAGTGAAAGTTGAAGATTTGGATGTTTATTATGGAAAATTCAGGGCGCTGACCAAGATCAATCTTGAGATACAAGCACGAAAGATTACGGCCATCATCGGTCCTTCTGGATGTGGAAAATCCACTCTTCTGAGATCATTCAATCGCATGAATGATTTGACCCCCAACGCGCGGATTGAGGGCAAGATCATCCTGGATGGTGAAGATATTTACGGCCGCGACGTGGATGTGGTGGATGTTCGCCGCAGGGTTGGCATGGTATTTCAAAGGCCGAACCCATTTCCAAAGAGCATTTACGAGAATGTCGCTTACGGACCGAAGCTTTACGGGGTGCATAAAAAAGGCGATTTGGATGATATTGTTGAAAACAGCCTCGTTCAATCTGCCTTATGGGATGAAGTCAAAGACAAGCTCGATGTCAGCGCGTATATGCTCTCGGGTGGTCAGCAACAGCGCCTGTGCATCGCGCGGGCACTAGCGGTGCGCCCTGAAGTCATCTTGATGGAC
>DAIEPS010000167.1 GCA_027348305.1 Anaerolineaceae bacterium
GTCAGTGTGATCGTGACCGTGGCAAACAGCAATTTTTCGATCCGGGTGGGCGAAAGTGTTGCTCGTGATCTGCGTGAAACCATCTTTCTGAAGATCCAGTCCTTTTCAAACAGCAACCTGGACCATCATTCAACCGGCAATTTGATGGTGCGGTTGACCAGCGACACAGCCGCAGTGCAACGCTGGGTGCAAGTTTCACTGCGCATCGGGTCTCGGGCGCCATTGATGATCATCGGCAGCATCATTTTGATGTTCAATACCAGCCCCAAACTGGCTCTTGCCATCGTGCCTATCCTGGTCGTCACTTTACTGATCATCATCCTCTTCAGTACAAGGATGGAACCGCTTTTCAAGAAAGTGCAGCAAAAGCTGGACCGGCTGAACACTGTCCTTCAGGAAAACATTGCAGGCGCGCGGTTGATCAAAGCCTTTGTACGTTCGAATTACGAAGGTGATCGATTTGGCAGGGCCAATGAAGACCTGACCCATGACAACACACGGGTGATGCAACTCATGTCTACGATGAACCCGGCTTTAACAGTGTTCGTCAATCTTGGAATTGTACTTGTCGTCTGGATGGGTGGTCTGCAATCCATTCACGGAAGTCTGACCATTGGCCAACTCGTGGCATTCACTAATTACCTGCTCACCACCATGAGCCCGCTCTTGCTGATGACCAACTTATCAAACACCTGGGCCAACGGGTTGGCCTCCGAACGCCGCATCATTGAGGTGTTGGATACCGTCTCAGATGTGCAGGATAGCCCCCAGGCAGTTGCCCTGCCCGCAGACGCCAAAGCCAGCGTGCAGTTCAAGGATGTCTCCTTCCATTATGAGGGTAACGATGACCGTGATGTTTTACGCGAGATCAGTCTGCTGGCGAAGCCCGGTGAGACCGTCGCCATCCTTGGCGCAACAGGCGCCGGTAAAAGCTCTCTGATCAACCTGATTCCACGTTTCTATAATGCATCCGCCGGTCAAATCCTCATCGACAACATGAATGTGCAGGATCTCAAACACGAGTCGATCCTCTCGCAAGTGGCCCTGGTGCCGCAGGAATCGATACTGTTTTCAGGAACGGTGCGCGAGAACATCTGCTACGGTAAACCGGACGCTTCGGATGAAGAGGTCTTTGCCGCGGCCAAAGCTGCACAGGCTCAACAATTCATCCTCCAACTACCGCAAGGCCATGACACACATGTGGAAGAACGCGGCGTCAACCTGTCTGGTGGACAGAAACAGCGCATCGCCATTGCGCGCGCGTTGATCATGAAACCCAGGATCCTCATCCTGGATGACAGCTCGAGTGCGGTCGATATCGAAACTGAGACAAAAATACAAAAGGCACTCGAAAAGATCATGCGCGGCGGCTACACCACTTTTGTGGTTGCCCAGCGCATCAGCACCGTGTTAAACGCTGACAAGATCGTGGTGCTAGATAAAGGAAAGATCGCAGCAGAAGGCACACACGCCGAACTCATGAAATCCAGCCCGATTTACCAGGAAATCTACGAATCACAGCTTGGCAACGGCTTTCGCACCAAGGCCGTGAAAACACAGGCGGTGACCCTATGAGCACCCAGACTATACGTGAATCCATGCAATCCAGACCAGGTCGCCCAGGTAAAATCGAAAAAGCTGCCAATCCCCGCCTAGCCATGGTCAGGCTGTTGGATTATCTCAAACCTTTTAAATTGATGATTGGCCTCGTGCTGCTCTTTGTGATCATCTACACCCTGCTGGGGCTGGCTGGCCCCTATTTGATGGGAGTCGCGATTGACAAGTTCATCACCAACAAGGATGCTGCCGGTTTGGTGCGCATTGCGCTCTTTATGCTGGCGACCTACCTGCTCAATAACCTCTTCCAGGCCCTGGCAAACTGGATCATGTCCAAGGTCTCACAGGATGCCTTAAAACTGCTGCGCCGAGATCTTTTTGACCATCTTCAAAAATCTTCGATCGCGTTCTTTGATACCAACCCGGCCGGCGGATTAATGAGCCGGTTAACCAACGACATTGATGCCATCAACCAGGCGGTCTCACAAAACATCACCTCATTGATCGCCAGCGTGCTCTCCATGGTCGGAATCGTGGTTGCCATGTTCACCCTGGATGCCTGGCTGGCGCTCTCAACACTTTTAGTAGTGCCCATCATGCTGTGGTTCACGCAGTTCGTGGCCAAATACACCCGCAAAGGGTTCAGAGAATTGCAAAAGAACCTGGGCGGATTGAACAGCATTGCGGAAGAAACCATCAGCGGACAAAAGGTGATCAACGCCTTTCATCGCAATGCTTCCGTGGTGGAAGACTTTAAAAAACAAAACCAACTGGTCTTTAAGGCGGGTGTATACGCCAACTCGTTCGCGCTGCTGGTGATGCCTGTGACCAATGTGCTCGGAAACTTCTTTGTGATCGTGCTGGCCGGCCTGGGCGGCTGGTTGGCGCTCAAGGGATTGGTCAGCGTGGGCGTGATTGCCACCTTTATTAACTATGGACAAAACTACGTGCAGCCTTTGAGGCAGTTGGCCAACCTGTATAACTCCATCCAGGCAGCACTGGCCGGAGCAGAACGTGTCTTTGAGATCATTGACACGCCCTCCGAAATTGCGGATGTTGCCGACCCCCTGCCCTTCGAAAGCATCTGCGGGGATGTGAAATTCGAGCATGTGAAATTTGGCTATACGCCAAGTCGCCCCATCCTCAAAGACCTGACACTTGAAGCCAAAGCCGGTCAGACCATCGCGCTGGTGGGCCCAACAGGCGCCGGCAAGACCACCGTCATCAACCTGCTGACCCGATTCTACGAGATCCAGGAAGGCAGAATTACGATTGACGGCAAGGATATACGCGAGGTGCGCAAAGACGATCTGCGCCGAAAGCTGGGATTGGTACTGCAAGACACTTTCCTGTTCGCCGACACCGTGATGGAAAACATCCGGTTCGGAAGACTGGGTGCCACAGATGATGAAGTGATGCGGGCAGCCGAGATGGCCGACGCCGACCATTTCATCCGCAAATTTCCTGAAGGTTACCAGACCCTGTTGACCGAACGCGCCAACAACCTTAGCCAGGGGCAGCGACAACTGCTTTCAATCGCGCGCGCCATCCTGGCCGACCCGGCCATCTTGATCCTCGACGAGGCCACCAGCAGCGTCGATACCCGCACAGAAGCGCGCATCCAAAAGGCGCTGCTACGCCTGATGGAAGGCCGCACCAGCTTCGTCATCGCCCACCGCCTGAGCACCATCCGCGATGCGGATAACGTGGTGGTGATCGACCAGGGTGAGATCGTCGAACAGGGCAGCCACCAACAGTTATTGGATAAGCAAGGTTTTTACTACAATTTGTATGTGAGCCAGTTCAAGGGGCAGGCGATTTAAATTCCGCCACACTATTCAAAAGCAGTCTTTAAAAAAATAGGCCATGTTAATGGCCTATTTTTGATCAAATCAATCACACTTATGATGCCTCTTCTCCAATCAACCTGTCACTCAAATCAGAAACCGAAGCACTGAAAGCCATCACAACTGACAAACCTAACTGGAGCAGCCCTGCAGTGACAAACACGACCGTCACACTCCAGCGCAAAGCCGCGCCAGACAGCGCCTGAGAGATCGGCATCATGCTCATATTGGCCAGCAGGATCATGCTCATCAGACGTCCCAATAATGCTTTGGGGGTACTGCGCTGCAGTCCGGTGATCAACAGGATGGAGATATAGCCGTTGAGTACGCCAAGTACAAATAGGTTTGCAGTGGCCAGCCAGGTGACTGAAATCCAGCTCATGGCGGCGATGCCGACTCCAAACGCGCCGAACATGATCACCATTAACAGACGGATCATACTCTTTTTGGGTTTTGGCAAGGCTCCAGATAGGATGATGCCAAGCAGGTTGCCGCCTGCATATCCTGAGATGATTATGCCGTAAGCCGCAGCGCCGCCCGTGAACCGGGTATCCGCGAGGAAGGGGATGCCCACCAGCAGCGGACCGGTAAAGCACAGGTTGGCCAGTGCGATCATGATGAACATCATGCGCAGCACAGGGTCTTTAACCATAAAGCTGAAACCTTCTTTGATAGAAGTCAAAATATTGCCAGCGTCTTCTTTTTCCGCCGCGGTTTTTACGATCTCGCCAGAGCGCATCATCCATAAGGTGATCACCGAGACCACAAAGGTCAGTGCATCCACCGCAATGGCGATGCCCATGCCGGTGGCTTCATTGGCAAAAGCCGCGATCATCGCACCAGCAATGGCC
>DAIEPS010000168.1 GCA_027348305.1 Anaerolineaceae bacterium
CAGTATTTGGTGATGGCAGCCGTCAAGGTCGTCTTTCCATGGTCAATGTGACCCATCGTGCCAATATTCAAATGCGGCTTCGTTCGTTCAAACTTCTGCTTGGCCATGATCCTCTCCTTAAATAACCCTTTATTCACTTAATATTTTTTATACAACCGGCAAAAAGAGCCCTCAATGGGAATTGGACCCATGACCTCGCCCTTACCAAGGGCGCGCTCTACCAACTGAGCTATGAGGGCTTGCCGATGATGGGGCTAATCTTGGTAGAGTAAAGCCCCAGTCGAGTGGACGGTGAAGGATTCGAACCTCCGAAGGCGTGTCGCCAACTGATTTACAGTCAGTCCCCGTTGGCCACTTGGGTAACCGTCCAAATTCGAGCCGTTACCGGTTCGCAAGTGAGGGCATCTCTAAAGATGGATCTCACTCAACAACCTGTAACTGAGCCGATGATGAGGTTCGAACTCATGACCTCCCGCTTACAAGGCGGATGCTCTACCAACTGAGCTACACCGGCAATGCATGTACTTATTAAAATTTTAAGTTGCGTGCACAGCGTGCTAGATTATACCAAAGCAAATTTACTTCGGCAAGGTTATTCGTAGTATCTGTTCATAGAATTAAAATTCACCCGCAGGTGAACGGGCTTACTTATATCAAAGCATGGGGTAACCGTCAAGGATAATGTGTTCTATTTATACGATTTGCTGTTAATTCAGGATAATCGGCAGTTATTTCAATAAGAACTCCAACGGAATATGCACCCGTTTTCGCCAATCTATCTCGCTGTGGATGTGACCTTCAAACTTGCGGGTGATCCAGCTCTCATCAGGAATAAAGCCTTTGGCGGACATGATCTTATCAGCCTGTTTTTGATAGCGCTCATAATTTCGGTCAAGAGTCTTCGTGCCGTGGTCAAAATAAATCTTATGGTCAGAAGGATCAGGCAAATGTTCTTTCATATATTTTAGAACAATGCCTCTGCCCACCGGGAAAGCCGTTGACACGCAGCCTGCACCGCCAAAAACCTCTGGGTATTCACAAATTGCATACAACGAGATCAATCCGCCCATGCTGGAGCCCATGACAAAGGTATTCTGCCGGTCAGCCAGGGTGCGAAAATTCGCATCGATATAGGGTTTTACTTCTCCAACGATGAATTTTAGGTAACTATCTGAACACAGGTCGCCCTTTTCTTGCCGCCGCATAAAAAATGCCATTTCGTGATAAGCCAGGGTGTGTGGCAGTTTTTGCGGCATATATTCCAACCCGCGTTTTTCGGTGGACCACATACCCACCACGATGGTTGGTTTGATCTTTGCCTCGGTCATCAGGCGGGTCACGGTTTCATCCATGCCCCAGTCTGCATGGCTGTATTTGGAGGTCGACGGGTCAAAGAGGTTTTGGCCATCGTGCATGTAAAGCACGGCATATCGCTGTTGATCATTCTTATCATATTGGGGAGGCAGCCAAATATCGAGAGCGCGCGGGATGACAAATTTCGACTCAAACGGATCAAGCCGTTCGATCCTGCCAACCAACCCTGGAAACGAAAAAGATGTCATTTTGTCTCCTACTGATAATGGTCCAACAAGTCACGCGTGATCATGCAATTTGAGGTGGCTTTTTGGGCACACTTGTATCGCGCAGATATCTGCCCACGCAGAATGGATTCTTCGAGAGAACGGCCATCCAGCACACGGCTGGTCAGAAATCCGACTGCCAGGGCATCACCGGCACCGTTGGTGTCGACCACAGGCAGATCCAAAGCAACTGGCGGAAAGAATTGAACTCCCGTGCTGGTTCCAAGTGCACAGCCGCGTCCGCCCATGCCCGAGACGATCACAAGAGACGGATTTATATTCAGGTAAGCCTGAATTAACGGGGCGGGATCACCATGATTTGCCGAAGAAAAGAAGAGAAAATCGGCGAATTTTACAAAATCCAGGCGGTAAGGGTCATCGACAGAGACCACATCTTGAATATCACAGGCGATCACTGCCCCGGCACTTTTGGCAATGGACAGCACTTCTCGCGCCCAATTGGGAATGTTGAAATGCGCCAGCCTCGCACCGGTCAAGAGACTGGCTGCAACCTCCAATGGAGGTTGTATTTTCATATGACCCTTACCGTCGTAGAAGTTTTTCCGCTGCCCATTGCGGTACATGAAGTTTATGCTCCGGCTCGTACCCAGGGGATCGATGAAGAAACCCTCTGTACTGATTCCTTCGTTCTCAAACACACTCTTAATGTATTTACCCGAATAATCAGCACCCACGCAGCCAAAGAAGGAAGTGGATGCCCCCAAACTGGCATATCCGCGGCTTGCATAACCGCCTGCCTGACCGAGCACATCGATGTTTTCAGTGAAGTTGGCTTCGACAGAAAAATCGGGGCCGTCTGAATAAAAGTGGACATTGGTATCAATGCCAACGTTGCCGATCACCACCACATCAAAAGACGGTTTCGCCATGGTTACGCCAACGACCCGGAGAACACCGTGACGGCCTTGCCGCCCACGTAAGTGCGGTCCCCGCTCAAACGCACATGGACGATGCCGCCGCGGGCTGAAGCCTGGTAGGCGGTCATGTAATTCTTGCCGAGTTTCTGCCCCCAGTAGCGGCCCAGGAAGCAGTGTGCCGACCCGGTAACCGGGTCCTCGTCAATTCCGACCCAGGGTGCGAAATAACGCGAAACAAAATCAATGCCCGGAGTGTCTGATGCGGCGGTGACTGCCAACGCCCTGCCCTTGCGTTGTTTTAGTGCCGCAAAATCGGGTTTCAGGCTGCGGATGGCATTTTCATCTGCATATTCAAAGAGCCACTTTTCGCCGCTGATGCCCGTAAACTCGGGACGAAGCCCCACGGCTGTGATGATCTCTTCGGTGATATCAGCCGGGATGACGGGAGCGGAGGGGAAATCCATTTCTATGAGGTCGTCGCGCTGTGAGGCTGACAACCAACCCGAGCGGGTAAAGAAACGGATCGCCTCTCCACGCTGCACCAACCCGGTTTGCCAGAGGATATGCGCAGTCGCCAGGGTGGCATGCCCGCATAAATCAACCTCGACCTGGGGCGTGAACCACTGAAGATGATAGCCTCCCTGCTGCGGATGAACAAAGGCGGTTTCAGACAGGCTCATTTCGCGAGCCACGGCCTGCATCCAGGCAAATTCCTGCTGCCCTTCGAGAACCACAACCGCAGCCGGGTTACCGGCAAAAAGTTGGTCAGTAAAAGCATCCACCTGGAATATGGGAGTTGACATGCTCCGCTCCGTTTAGTTCTAATCGCGAATTTCACCACCGTGGAAGCTCAGGCGGTAGATGACCTGTTTCTTATATGAAATAGCTTCTTCACCTTCAAACGAGGTGAGCGTACCCCTCCAGGAGCAGTGGAACTCAAAGTCGTCTTCGATATAAACGGAAGGTCCACGATAGGGGGCTTCAGCCGGTGCTTTTGAGAGAGAGGCTTTCAGGAAGTGGCTGAACCCATCAGGCACCTTTTCTACCAACATTTTACCGTAATAATTCATTCCCCACACAGCGGCACCCTTGTACCAAACGGCCTCTTCACCGATGAAATGGAAGCCGCCCAGCCAGGTATCGATGTAGAGGTAGGGATCTTCTGCATACTGCATGTCATGCGATGCCGGCCGCGACATCTGGTCAGCCGGTTTACCTGAAGCGTAAGTATTCTGCTTGGCACGGATCAGGAATGAAACGAAATCTTTGGATAACATATGGCCCTCTTAAGCTGAAATGAAGTGATATAAAACCAAACAACATTATAGGATATTTGTCCTAATTATAACATTTATGCTACAATAATCAAATGGATCTATTTGAACATGCGATGAACGAAAACCTTGCCAGCGAAGGTCCACTGGCCGCACGGCTGCGTCCGCGCACACTGGATGAATTCGTCGGCCAGGAGCACATCATCGGAGAGGGAAAACTGCTGCGCCGCGCCATCACCGCGGACCGGCTGTTCTCGTCGATCATTTTCACAGGGCCTCCCGGCACGGGCAAAACCACTTTGGCGCGTCTGATCGCAGCTCACACGCAGGCGCATTTTGAGAGCATCTCGGCAGTGCTGGCCGGCGTGGCCGAACTGCGCCGCGTGATCACCGAAGCCACTGACCGGCGCAAACTCTACCGCCGTCGCACCATCCTGTTCGTGGATGAGGTGCACCGCTGGAATAAGGCCCAGCAGGATGCGCTGCTGCCGCATGTTGAAACTG
>DAIEPS010000169.1 GCA_027348305.1 Anaerolineaceae bacterium
GCTTAGTCACGGCATTCTCAAGAACCTGATCGATTATGGTTACAAGGGCGGCATTTACCCTGTCAACCCCGGCTCGGAGGATATCCTGGGCTGCCAGTGTTATGCCGATATTTCGGCCGTTCCAAACCCGGTTGACCTGGCGGTCATCATTTTACCTGCACAGGCAACACCCGAAGCGCTTGAGGCCTGCGGCAAACGCGGCATCAAGGCAGTGGTCATTATTTCAGGCGGATTCAAAGAAACCGGTTCCGGCGGTCAGGAACTTGAGGCTCAATGTCTCAAGATCGCTGCCGATCATCAAATGCGGTTGATCGGGCCTAATTGTGTGGGGCTGGTGAACCTGCATAACGGTTTGAATACCACTTTCATCAATGGCCTGCCAGATGTGGGCGGCATCGGTTTTCTTTCTCAATCAGGAGCCGTGTGCGGTGGGGTGGTGGACCTGGTGCAGGGCAAGAAAGTTGGATTTTCACATTTCCTAAGTCTCGGCAACGAAGCGGATGTTACTGAGACGGATATCATCGAATATTTGGCAGATGACCCCGCGACTACCGTGATTGCAGCTTATGTAGAGCAGATCCGCGACGGCCGCCGTTTTCTTGAGGTGGCGCGCTCTGTTTCACGCAAGAAACCCATTGTGCTGCTCAAGGCCGGGCGCACCAGTGCCGGGGCGCGGGCAGTCTCATCTCACACTGGTTCACTGGCTGGGTCTTATTCGGCCTACCAGGCTGCCTTCAAACAGGCTGGGGTGATCGAAGTCAACACGGTGGCGGAGCTGTTTGATGTCGCGATGTGTCTGGATTTTCAGCCCCTGCCGAAGGGCAAACGGGCCGTCATCCTCACCAACGCCGGCGGACCCGCCGCGCTGGCATCAGATTCACTTTCAGCTCACGGTATCTTTTTGGAAGACCTTGAAAGTGAAACGCGTGAAGTGCTGCGCCAGCATCTAAACCCGGCTGCACAGGTGGGCAACCCCGTGGATATGTTGGGCGGTGCTGAACCCGCTGACTATCAGATGGCTGTCAAGCAATTGATATCTGACAAGAATGTGGATATCGTCATTCCGATCCTTGTGCCGCAATCACTGGTCAACCCGGCTGGTGTGGCCCAGGCGATCGTAGATGCCTCAGTGGGATCCACCCGTCCGGTATTAACCTGCATCATGGGCGATATCTCGGTCAATGAGGCAAGGCTTGTGCTGCAAGGCAACCGCATGCCCATGTTCGTGCACCCTGAAGCGATGGGAGGGGTATTACAGGCCATGCTGGATTATTCCGCATGGCGTAATCAAGAATTTGAGGCGGCTGTTCCCCTCACAAGTTTGGATCGTTCCGCTGTTGAAAAAATCCTGCGTGCACCCGGAGCGCCGAAAGTGTTTGGTGAAGCCGATTCACGACCGATCCTTGCTGCTTATGGCATCCCAATGATCAAGGGAGGCCTGGCCAGGAACCCGGTGGCGGCGGCCAAACTGGCTGATGAAATTGGCTTTCCGGTGGTGATGAAGATCGTTTCGCCGCAGATCCTGCATAAATCGGATGTGGGCGGCATTTATCTGAACCTTCAGGATGAGACTGAAGTGATGGCGGCTTACGAACGCATGTTCATCGAAATCGGGCGCAAAATGCCCGAGGCCAAACTTGAGGGTGTGATGATCGAGCAAATGGCCGGCCGTGGACAGGAAGTGATCGTGGGTATGCGCCGCGACGCAGGCTTTGGTCCGCTCTTGATGTTTGGGTTGGGCGGCGTCTACGTGGAGTTGTTCAAAGACGTTTCGTTCAGGGTTGCCCCCATCAGCGAAAAAGAGGCATTGGAGATGATCAGCGAAACCGGGGCGGGCAAACTGCTCAAGGGTTTCCGCGGGCAGTCTGCATTTGATCTCGATGCGGTGGTCTCGTGCATCCAACGTCTGGGGCAGCTCGCTCTGGATTTTCCTGAAATTGCCGAGGTGGAGGTAAACCCACTGTTGGTACACCCGCAGGGGCAGGGGGCGCTCGTGCTCGATGGACGAATTATCTTGAACTGATTAACAAATATGCAGGTTTGCTAACAATTTAATCTATACCTGAATAATATTTGCTATAATATTGTTGATCTTCTGCTGGTTGCCCCCCTCAACCAGTGGAAGATCCTTTTTTTAACATTCTTCTGATATTTCTCTTTCTAAAAATTAATTTTCTGGTTTTATAAACAGAGTATCAAAAAAATCAGGTGACCAAAGGAGGTCTGAAATGAACATTAATAATCTTCCTTTGAAGCGCCGAGGCGATAAACTGGCCATACGGCGCGAGAACGAAAGCCCGATAATGGCGATCCAGAACGAAATGAACCGCATGTTCGACCAGTTCTTCAACGATCCTTTCGCCATGTTATCAGTGCCCTCCGTGCGCAGTGTGGCAGATTTTATGCCGCGGATCGATGTGAGTGAAACTGATACATCTATGCAGGTGACAGCGGAACTACCTGGCATGGAGGAAAAAGACATTCAACTCACACTGGAGGACGATTCCTTGATCATCAGCGGTGAGAAGAAGAACGATGTTGAAGAAAAAGGCAAGAATTATCACCGCGTCGAACGTTCTTATGGTTCCTTCCAAAGGGTGATCCCGTTGGTGAGTGAGATTCAAGCAGACAAGGTTGAAGCCGGTTTCAAGAACGGTGTGCTTGTGATCACATTGCCCAAAACGCCTGCTGCAGCCAAACAAGCACGAAAAATTGAGATCAAATCGAGTTAACCCTCCGGGTTGACATCCCGGGCGGTGCAGAGAAACCGACCTCTCGCCGCCCGTTAACTAAAAAATGGTAAAATCCCTCCCATACGTGGAGGGATTTTATTATGTCCGATGAAGACAACCAAAAATATATGGAAAACAATCGTAGATTATGGGAGGAGTGGGTGCCCGTTCATGTTAAGTCTGGATTTTATAATGTTGACCGTTTCGTCGAGGGAGCTGATTCTTTGAATGCGCTTGAGCTTGACGAAGTGGGTGACGTGGAAGGCAAAAACCTGCTCCACCTGCAATGTCATTTTGGCATGGATACCCTCAATTGGGCGAGATTGGGTGCTCATGTGACCGGAATGGATTTTTCAGAATCTGCGATCGAACAGGCCAACCAACTGGCTGCACGCTGCAGCCTGGATGCCCGGTTCTTGTGCTGTAACCTTTATGATCTGCCACAAAACCTGATGGGGCAGTATGATATTGTCTTCACCTCTTACGGCGTGTTAGCCTGGCTGCCAGATATTCCGAGTTGGGCCAAGATCGTGGCTTCTTATGTCAAACCCGGTGGTTTCTTCTATATTGCGGAATTTCATCCCTTTGCCATGGTCTTCGATGACGACGCTCAAAACTTGCAGTACCGCTACCCCTATTTTGATTGCGGAGCCATAAAGTTTGAGGTAAAAGGGTCTTATGCCGACAGGGATGCCCAAATAGGAACCAAAGAGGAAATCGGTTGGGATCACCCTCTTTCAGAGATCATAAACAGTCTCATTGAGAATGGGCTGCAGATTGACTTCTTGCATGAATTTCCGTACAGTGTGTATCAGCAGTTGCCGTTCCTTATCCCGGATGGTAATGAGAAATACGTTTTCCCCGATGGGAAACAACCCATCCCGCTCATGTTTTCTCTTCGAGCCACCAAACCATGAAACAAAAAAGGATCCCGAATATTATCTCGGGATCCTTTTCACAGTCAATTCTGAAGCTTATTTTTTGGACCAGAATCCAAACAGGCCAAAAGTGCCGGCTTCAGTGGTCGTGGCGCAGGCGGTGTAAACATTATCGTTTGAAGCGCCAACAAATCCTGCAGTAGTGGGCAGCTTAACCCATTCGCCTTTTTTCAATTGACGAATTTCAGCGGTCCAGCCGTAAGGTCCAGCCGGGAAGGGATGGCAGATCTTGACGTTCTTGTCAACTTTGACACCCGTAAAGAACAACTGCAGCCATGAGGGGGGTGGGGTTCTTTCTGGATCAATGTCGACAGATATACCGGTGTTCCAACCAGCAGAGAGATCAGCTTTTGGAGCCTGTGTTGGGGCAAATGGATTGTAATAATAACCCATCAGCACGTAGGTTCCGGCTTCTGGAGCGCTGGCGCATGCTGAGTAAGTTCCTTCTGT
>DAIEPS010000016.1 GCA_027348305.1 Anaerolineaceae bacterium
TTGCCGGCAAGGAAATTGTGCAGGTTTATGTGCATGATCAAAAAATCAGTTTGGTGCGGCCTGAGAAGGAATTAAAAGGTTTTGCCAAGGTTGAGCTTAAACCCGGTGAGACCAAGACGGTTTCGATCAAACTTGATTTCCGCGCTTTTGCGTTTTATCACCCAAAACACAAGCAGTGGATCACCGAGACCGGCGATTTCGACCTGATCATCGCTGCATCCTCTGCGGATGTTCGAGAAACCTTGAAGGTGACGCTTGAATCCACTTTGGAGCTGCCCTGCCTCATCGACAAAGAATCCACCATCCGCGAATGGATGGAAGACCCTAAAGGCAGAAAAGTTTTCGAGCCATTCTTCCAACAGGTTGAAGCCATGAGCCGCAAGGCCTTCGGCGCTGAAGAAGGCAGTGAAGGCGGCATTGGTGCGGATATCATGATGATGTTTGGTGACATGCCCCTGGCGAGTATTTTGCTCTTCATGCAAAGCCAACTTCCAAAATCAGCAGATGACATGGTCGCCGACCTTTTGAAACAGGTGCATGGTTAATCCCATTTAGGTAAGCATGGCATTGGATGATTAGTTCTTTCTAAAGATCAAACAAAATGAGAGGAAAATCGATGGCATACGCATCTGGTATGGTGATCGCTAACGGTGTCAACCTGAATTACTACCGCACGGGCGGCAGCAAACCGCCCATGGTGCTCTTGCACGGGGTGACCGATGACGGGTTGTGCTTTTCGCCCATCGCGTATGTGCTGGCCGAGAATTACGATGTGATCATGGTCGACATGCGAGGGCACGGCAAATCAGAAGCACCAGAAACAGGTTACACCCTCACGGTTATGGCGGGCGAGGTAGCCGCGCTGATCAAGGAATTGAAACTGGAAAAACCCATCATTATGGGGCATTCCATGGGCGCCATCACCACGCTGACACTGGCGGGGTTGTACCCAGATGTGGCCAGGGCCATCGTTCTTGAAGACCCCCCACCTTTCTGGATGATCAAGAAAACGGATAAAAGTGAGCCGCCAAGCCCAAATATGCTGGCGTTGTGGATCGCATCAAACAAACGCAAAACCAAAGAAGAATTGTTCACTGAAGTGCGAACCGGAAACCCCGGCTGGGCGGAAGCCGAGCTGGAACCCTGGGTGAATTCCAAACTGCGTTACAGCCCCAGGATTGTTGAAATGGTCCAGATGGATGACCTGCCAGAGATGGACTTTGAATCACTGGTGAAAAATGTGACCTGCCCTGTTTTGATGCTGACCGCGGATACTCAAAAAGGAGCCATTGTCACTGAGAAAGATGCGGCAGCCTTAAATCAGGGCATTCCGCAGCTTGAAGTGGTGCATATTGACGGCGCCGGGCACAGCATCCGCCGCGACCAGTTTGGAAGGTTCATGCAGGCTGTGCAAACCTTTTTGGCTACGATCAACTAAATGTAAAGGCCGATCACTTTATCAGGGGTCAGTTTGATCAACAAGTTGTGCGGGTCTTCGATCCAGCTTTGGGGCTCCTCGGCCAGTACACTTTCTGGACCAAGATAACGAGTATAGATCCACGTGAATTTTTCTCGCAGAAATTCACGTGGTTCTTTTATAAGCTCAACCTGGCCTTCGAAGATCACACCGCTATTTTCTCCGTTATCTTTCGCGTCATCAATGACGACGGAGATCTTGGGATTCTTTTCAAGTTCTTTTACTTTGCGTGTATTGGAATAAGAACTGATCCAAAGCGTCGTGCCGTCCCAGCCGAACCAGACGGGGACGACATGAGGCTGACCGTTCAGGTCCGCGGTGGCCATACGGGCGATGAGGGGTTGTTGCAAAATACCGTTGATGCTCTTACGTTTCTCTTCTGAAATTGAGTCCATAATTGTTCTTTTTCCTTCAAATAGTGATGGAATAATTATACAGAACATGTGAGTAACAAGTAAAACGCCCCTGTTCAGGGGCGTTTTACTGTGACAAAAAGCGAGAAAACGTCAGACTATTTCAGATAACCCGGCAAACTTGGTTTTCAGCACCGGGTACAGATCGCGGTAAATGGAATACACCTTGTCATAGGTTTTGACCTGCTGCGGATCGGGTGAAGTGCTGCCTGTGATCTTGATGCAGGCTTTACAGGCTGTGGGCACATCCTTCCAGACGCCGCCGGCCACGCCTGCCAGCAGGGCAGCCCCGTAGGCGCCGCCTTCAGCGGAATTAACCGTGACCAGTTCCACATCCAGCACCGAAGCGAGGATCTGCCTCCATAGCGGACTCTTGGTGCCGCCGCCTGAAGCGCGCACCTGGGTGATCTGACCCAGACCTGCATTCTTGATCAGTGTAAAACTGTCTTTCAGACCAAATGCGACGCCTTCAAGCACGGCGCGGGTCATGTGAGCCTGTGTATGGCGCAGGGTCAGGCCGATAAAGGCTCCTCTGGCTAAGGGATCAGGGTAGGGGGTGCGTTCACCTGAAAGGTAAGGCAAGAAGATCAGCCCTTCACTTCCGGCGCGGACGTCCTCAGCTCCCTTGAGAAGAGTATCGAAATCCATGTTGGGGGCAAGCGTGTCACGGTACCACTGCAGGCTGCCTGCCGCGGAGAGCATGACGCCCATGAAGTGCCACATGCCGGGGACGGCGTGGCAAAAAGCATGCAGCCGGCCGGCGGGTTCAATATAAGCAGCCGGGGTCGTGGCAAAGATCACACCGCTGGTGCCCAGGGTGAGCGAAACCACACCCGGCTCCACGGCGCCCATGCCGACTGCTCCGGCAGCTTGATCGCCGCCTCCAGCCACCACGGGAGTTCCTTCTTTCAATCCGGTCAGGGCCGCGGCTTCGCGGCTGACTGTGCCGGTCACTTCAATGCCTTCATAGGTGCGGGGCATCCATGTTTGCGGGATCTCCAGGGCAGAAAGGACTTCAGGCGACCAATCGCGGGCGTGCAGGTCGAAAAGCACCGTGCCTGCGCCGTCGGCTTTATCCATGGCGTAGTCGTTGGTCAATTTATAGCGGATGTAATCTTTGGGCAGCAAGACGTGTTTGGCTTTGGCGAAGACTTCAGGTTCATTTTCTTTGACCCACAAGATCTTGGGGGCAGTGAACCCGGTGAGAGCCACGTTGCCGGTGATCTGAATGAAAGCTTCTTTACCGATCTTTTGATGGATCTCGTCGCATTGTGATTGCGTGCGTTGATCGTTCCAAAGAATGGCAGGGCGCAAGACTTTGCCCTCTTCATCCATCAAAACCAGGCCGTGCATCTGGCCGGTCAGGCCGATGGCGCAAACCTGGTCGCCGCGGATTTTGGCACTTTCGAGGGCGGATTTGATGCTGGTGGAGACTGCCTGCCACCACTCCTGCGGATCCTGTTCGGACCAGAGCGGGTGAGGGGTTTGCAGGGTATGCGGTGCCGATGCCACAGCAACGACTTTACCCATTTCATCGATGAGTAAGGCCTTGCTGGAGGTTGTGGAAGTGTCTATGCCCAGAAAATATGCCATTTTATTGCTCCAAAAAGTGATTAGCGTACGCCGAGCAAGATCTCAACGGTCAATTGATCAAGGCGTTCATAGTCCAACCCGCGGGCCGCGATGGCTGGGCGGTCAAAAGTATGCGCCTTGAGAGCCTTTGCTTTGTCAGCAGAGTATTTACCAGTGTATTTTGCCATGGAGCCGTCATCTGCGTTGACTGCAGCCAGGATACCTTGAATTTCTTTATCAGCGTTCCATCTGGCGGCTTTTTCTTTCAAAATGAGATAGGTACGCATGCATCCGCGGGCGAAGTTCTTGACACCCTCGTAGTCTTCAGTGCGGTAGGCGTGAGCGTCAAAGTGGCGGCTGCCGTCGTATTTGTAATCCTCGAGCAATTTTACCAGGAAGAAAGCGGCCTTTTGATTGACCATGCCGAAGCGGTAGTCCTGGTCAAAGCGACCAAAGGATTGGTCGTTGAGGTCGATGTGGAAGAGTTTGCCGGCATCCAACGCCTGGCCGACACCGTGGGCAAAGTTCAAGCCGGCCATGTGTTCGTGAGCCACTTCAGGGTTCACACCCACCATCTCGGGATGATCGAGGGTGGCGATAAAGCCCAGCATGTGGCCAGTCGTGGCGTTGTAGATATCGCCGCGCGGTTCATTGGGTTTGGCTTCAAGTGCAAACTTAAGGTCGTACTTTTGGTCTTTTACGTATTCGCAAAGATAATTCAAGGCTTCGCGCATGCGTTTGGTGGATGTGATGGGATCCTTGGAGGCATCCGTCTCGGTGCCTTCACGTCCGCCCCAGAAAACATAGACTTTCGCGCCAAGTTCAGCACCCAGGTCAATGTTGGTCATGACCTTTTGCAGCGCATAAGCACGTACTTTGGCGTCATTGGAGGTAAAAGCTCCATCTTTAAAGATGGGGTCGCCAAACAGGTTGGTGGTGGCCATGGGAACAACCATACCGGTTTCGGCCAGGGCTTTCTTGAAGTCCTTGATGATCTGGGCGCGTTCAGCAGGGGTTGCATTGATGGGGATCAGATCATCATCGTGGAAGTTAACGCCCCAGGCGCCGACTTCAGCCAACAAATGGACCAATTCAACAGGGGATTTCTTGGCACGGGTGGGTTCACCAAATGGATCACGCCCGGTGTTGCCGACGGTCCACAGGCCGAAGGTAAATTTGTGTTCAGGTTTTGGAAGGTATTCAGTCACAACTAGCTCCTTAATTCAATATTATTTTACAGTAAATGTCTTAACCAATGGTTTGGGGGCGCCTAAAACTTGACCGCGGGCGCTGGGTGAACAGCCGCCCACTTCCAGCCGGAAGTCGCCTGGCTCAAGTGTAAGTTTACCTTCATCGTTGAAGAAAGACATCATTTCGGGGGTCAATTTGAAATCAATTGTGCGGCTGGCACCGGGCTGCAGCTCAAACCGTTCAAAACCTACCAGGTGTTGCAAGGGGACGATGGTTGAGGCTTTCAGGTCGCTCAGATAGATCTGGGCTACTTCGGCGGCCGCTATGGTGCCCGTATTGGTGACCGTGAATTGGAAACCAAGAGAATCGCCTTTTTGAACGGCGTCTTTATCCATTTTCAGGTTGGAATATTCAAACGTGGTATAGCTCAAGCCAAACCCGAAGGGGAAGAGAGGTTCCTGGGTCATGTAGCGGTAGGTGCGGCCAACCATGCTGTAATCATCAAAGGCGGGCAGTTGTTCAAGCGATTTGGGGAAAGTCAGCGGAAGCTTGCCGGATGGCGAAATGTCGCCAAAGAGCACATCCGCGACAGCCTTGCCACCTTCCATGCCTGGGTACCAGACGAAGAGAATGGCATCCACCATGTCTTCAACTTCGCCCAGGGCTATTGGGCTGCCGCCGGTAAGCACCAACACGATCTTGGCACCGGCGATGGAAAGTTCCTTGATGTAATTTGCCTGGCTGGCGGGAAGTGAGATGCTTTCACGGTCGCCATTTTGGGGTGAGAGCAGTGATTCACCTTCTTCACCTTCAAGGAATGAGGAGGTTCCCGCACACACGATCGCAAAATCCGCAGATTGCGCCATGCCGGGCGCCCAGGTCTCTTTAACTTCCCTGGCGTGCTTGATCAGGGCGCCGGAGTGGTATTCCATGCCCATGCCTTCGGGCAGGCGGCCGGTGATGCCTTCAAGCAGCGTAGTCATTTGATTATTGAAACCATAGTAATTGCCCAGCAGCACTTCAAGACTGGTGGCGGTGGGGCCGGTAACGAAGATCTTTTTAGTCGAGGGTTTTATTGGGAGGATGTTGCCCTTGTTTTTGAGCAGCACCACTGCCTCTGTGGCGGTCTTATAGGCCAATTTGCGGTGTTTTTCGCAAGCCACTACATCCGTTGAGATCGAGGCGTAAGGCACAGATTCAGCGGGGTCAAACATGCCCAATTTCATGCGGGTAAGAATGGTGCGTTCGAGTGAAGTATCCACTTCGGCTTCGGTGAGGATGCCGCGTTTGATGGCTTCAGGGATCTCGGTATATACGTGGTCGCAGCCCAGGTCGCAGCCGTGGGTAATGGCCAGGGCTGCGGATTCTGCTTCATCTTTGGTGACCTTGTGGTTGAGGTGAAAATCAGAAAGCGCCAGGCAATCTGAAACGAAATGGCCTGTAAACTTCCATTCGCCGCGCAATATCTCTTTGATGAGCAGGTCGCTGGCGCAGCAGACCTCACCCAGGGTGCGGTTGTAGGCCCCCATCACGGATTCAACGTTGGCTTCGGTGACAAGCTTTTTGAAGGCGGGCAGGTAGGTGTCGTAGAGTTCGCGCTTGGTGACCACGGCATTGAAAGTGTGGCGGTCTTTCTCCGGCCCGGAGTGGACGGCGTAATGCTTGGCGCAGGCGGCCAGTTTGAGATACTTGGGGTCGTCACCTTGCAGACCTCTGACGAATTCAGATGCCATTTCACCGGTCAGAAAGGGGTCTTCGCCCCAGGTTTCCTGTCCGCGGCCCCAGCGGGGATCACGGAAAATGTTGACATTAGGCGACCAGACGGTCAATCCCTGGTATTGTTCGGTGAATCCGTTGCGGCGCAGGGCGGCGTGATACTTGGCGCGGCCTTCATCGCTGATGGCGGTGGCTACCTGACAGATGAGTGCTTTATCCCAGGTGGAAGCCATGCCAATGGCCTGTGGGAACACGGTGGCACGTCCGTTGCGTGCCATGCCGTGCAGCGCTTCGCTCCAATAATTGTATTTGGGGATATTCAGACGCGGAATACCGTGCGCGGGATGATTCATCAGACCGATTTTCTCGTCAAGCGTTAAACGACTAACCAGGTCTTTCGCCCGTTCTGAAAACGGGAGTGCAGTGTTCAAGTACGCAGGCTGATCCGCGTGGTCGCTTTCACTCATTAGGTACTCCTCATTAATAATTTCATAACCACCAGTGCCATTTCCCGTGGGATCTCAGGGAGTACCTAGTAGTACTTTGAGCGTTTCTGGTAACAACACCATGTGAATTTACTTGATCCAGATCAAACCAAAATTACCCTTTTATTGCACCAGCGGTCATGCCTGCGACGATTTGTTTCTCTGCAAAGAAATAGAAGATGATGGTTGGGATGGCAGATAAGGCAACAAAAGCAGATATGATTGCCAGATCTGACGAGTACTGTCCTTGAAATTGCATCGTTCCAAGTGGTAGGGTCCATAATTTGTCATTATTTAAAACGACAAGTGGAACCAGCAAGTCATTCCAGCTTGCTATCATAATGAGGGCTGCAATGGCGGCCAATGAAGGTTTCACGAGAGGCAGCATAATACGCCAGAAGAAGTCAAAATTTGTGCAGCCGTCGATATAGGCAGCATCCTGCAATTCTTTCGGAACCGCAGTGAAGAATCCACGTAGGATCATGATGTTTCCGGATAGTTGGAATGCAGTTTGTACTAAAATGACACCCATAAGGCTGTCAATCATATTAATGCCATACTGTTCCATTTGACGTAAAACAAAATAAACTGGCAGGATGGCTACATTGATGGGGAACATCAGCCCAACAGTAAATAGATTGAAGATCCAGTTTTTACCTCGAAATTCAAGGCGTGAAAATACAAATGCGACCAATGAGCATAGAAAAACTGTTAGTGTCGTTGTGGCGGCCATAACGATTAAACTGTTTTTCATCATGCGCCAAAAGGACGGGGAAGATAAAATAAATTTGATATTTGACCAATCCGGCGGATTGGGAAAGGTATAAGGTGTTGAATACATTTGACCGGTGGTTTTAACGCTGCCAAAAAGCAAGATCACAATAGGCACAAAGATCAAGATCGTGGTGATTGTTAAAAGTAGATATTGAAAGAACCTGGGTACGGCTTTTCTCATCCAGCGGGGAGTAGGGATAATTCTTTGCATGGTGTAGAACCTTTCTAAAGACCAGTCAAATAATCTGGTTTGTTGGTGAGTTGGCGATAAAGTAGTGAGAATATGACACAGATGAGGAACATGATGATCGCTACAGCAGAGCCATATCCAAATTGGAACCTGACAAAACCGAAGCGATACATATAGGTCGCCATGACTTCACTGGCGTTTACCGGCCCACCTTTGGTCATTACCCAAACCAGGATAAATTGTTGGATGGATCCTAATACCGACATTTGTACTGAGGTTCTTATCGTGCCGCTTAATAAAGGCAAAGTGATGTACCAAAAATTCTGAAAAGAATTGGCGCCATCCATGCGCGCTGCTTCTTCAATTTCCGAAGGAATGTTTTGTAATCCGGTTAAATAGAGCAACATGTGAAAACCGAAGTATTTCCAGGTCAAGACAATGAAAACAGCAAATAGCACAATTTTCATATCTGCAAGCCAATTGACGGGGCTTCCTCCCAGTGCAACCAAAACGCCGTTGATGAATCCTCGTTCAGGTTCAGGAGAGTAAAGCAGCATCCACATGATGGCTGCATTAACTTCAGAAATAACATAAGGCAGGAAGAAAATGGTTCTAAACATGGCTCGTCCGGGTAGATCGCGGGAGACCATGGTGGAAAGAATAATTGCTGCAGGGAGTTGAAGTACCAAAGAGAGTACGATGATGATGATGACGTTTACAACCGATTTTTGGAAAACGGCATCAACAAGGATCTTTCTGTAATTTTCCAATCCAATATTATGGGTTGCAGCGCCCAAACCTTTCCAGTCAAAAGTGCTGTAATAGACAGAACGGAATATTGGATAGATCACAAAAAGTAAGAAAATGACCAGTGCAGGTAATAGAAACAGAATGATGACCAACCGGTCTTTTAATTTACGTGATTGTCCAGAAGGTTTTGGATATAACGATTTTGCTTGGGCAGGGTTCGATTGCATAATTTTCGCTTTCTGTGATTGAAAATATTCGGATGGTAGATTTGAAATAACGGATTTTTTCCGAATACTGTCCCACAGGAAGTTCACTGTTGATTTGTTACTTAATCTTTGTATTTACCTGGGGAACGGACTTGTTAATTTAGTTTGGCAGGTGCGGGTTTACCGCACCTGCCAAGTATTTCAAAACTATTGAGCCAAGAAACCGGCTTCGATTTCAGCGCAAACTTCTTCAGGAGTTGCGGTGCCAGCGAAGATCTTTTGTACTGCGTCATTGATGATGCTGCCCATGGCAGAAGGCAGAACTTGGTCGAAGTACAGTTGGTAGTAAGTTGAATTAGCAACTGCATCGGCAACCATGACCATGTTGGGATCGGCAATTGAGGCAGCGGCGCCCTTGGCCACAGGAATACCCATGCCAGTGGAGGCGACGATTTTCTGATTGTCAAGGTTGGTCAGGTATTTGACGAAGTCAATGGCTTCGGGGGGTGCATTCTTGCCAATGGCGAAACCATTACCGCCACCAACGATATCAGTGACTTTACCAGCTCCACCTTCAACAGCGGGGAAGTTGAACATGCCCATATTCTTCACACCAACGCCATCAGCGCTGTTGGCTTTTTCAACAGAAGGAGACCATTGGCCGCCGAGTTCCATTGCTGCTTCGCCATTACCGAAAGTGGCGTTCATTTGATCGTGGGTGGCGCCCAAGAAACCTTCCTGGAAGTATCCGCCATCAACAAGTTTCTTCAGTTCATAACCGGCTTTTACGAAAGCTTCATCGTTGAAGGAACCAGTGCGGGCAGCACCAGTGGCAGCTGCAGCGCTGAATGCTTCAGCTCCACCAATGCGGGAGACCAGGTAAGCCCAGATGTGCATGCCAGGCCATTTGTCGCCTTCACCCACGGAGATCGGGGTGATGCCGGCTTTTTTCAAGGTTTCGCAATCAGCGAGGAATTCACTCCAGGTTGTCGGGACAGTGGTGATTCCAGCTTTAGCGAAGAGGTCTTTGTTGTACCAGAAGGTTACAGCACCCATATCCCAGGGCACGCCGTAGTTTTTTCCATCAACTGCGAAGGCATCCAAGGCACCAAGGCTATCGCCCCATTCGCCCTTGAGATCAGCAGTGATGTCTTTTAAGAGACCGGCATTGACCTGTTCGATCATTCCGCCCTGGCCCCAGCTCTGGAAGATATCAGGAACTTCACCAGATTGCATCACGGTGGTCAGTTTGGTTTTGAAGGCTTCGTTCTCAAGAACTGTGATCTCAATTTTTACATTGGGATGGGCAGCCATGTAATCATCAGCCATCTTTTGGAATTCAGTGAGGCCTGGATCTTTGGTTGTAATGTGCCACCAGGTGATGACGACGGGCTCAGCAGCAGCTTCGGTGGCAGCAGGAGCTTCAGTGGCTGCAGCAGTAGCAGCGGGAGCTTCAGTGGCTGCAGGGGCTTGAGTCGCGGGGGTGCCGCAGGCTGCCAGCAGGAGTGTAGCAATGATGACTACACTGATTAATGCAAGTAACTTCTTGGTCATGATTCTTCTCCTTTTTAGGTTGTTCAAGCTATAATTGAAATGTGCGGAGAACACCTCCACACAACTTTGCAGGTCTTCTATCATCTTTCCAAGGGTCGAGAGAAGGCCTGCTATTTATTTAATTGATCTACCACACTCACCTCCCTTCTCCTTTCAGTCGGGAAATTTTTGTTGAACCGAAAAAGTGATTACAGTGTTTGGTTAACCGCCTATCTTTCGGCAGGATGTACGCACGACCAGTTGAGTCTGCATTCTGTAAGTCTGTTCTTCGAGGGGTATTTCATTAATGATCTTGATCAACATTTGAGTTGCGGTGTAACCCATGTCTGAGATGAATTGATCGACGGTGGTCAACCCCAGGTATTTTGACTCGGGGATGTTGTCGAAACCAACCAGGGATAAGTCTTCGGGAATGCGCAGCCCCATTTCTTCGGCCACTTGAAAGACACCCATGGCGCTCTGGTCATTGGAGGCAAAGATGGCGGTTGGACGGTTGGGTTGTTCAAGAAGCTGGCGCGCACAGGTGATGCCCGAGACGGTGGTGTAATCACCAGATTTGATCAGCGCTTCATCCATCGGAAGCCCTGCTTTGGCAAGGCTGTCTTGATATCCCATGAGACGGCGATTCGCGCTTTCTAGTTCAAGACGGCCGCCAATGTAGCCGATACGAGTGTGCCCCAGGCTGAACAGGTACTCCATGGCGTCAATGGCGCCCTGGTAGTTGGTGGCGTGCACTGAAGGATAGCTGGGATTGCTCATGACCGGATCAATGGAGACAATGGGTTCGTCTGAATTGAATTCGGCCACTACAGGGGCGACAATAATCACGCCGTCTGAGATGGAATGGGTGAGCAGTGAAACATATTTTTGTTCTGCAGAGGCGCGTCCGCTTTTGCGCACATCACCGGTGGTGTAAACCAGCAGGTCAAATTCAGATTCAGCGATGGCGCGGTTGACGCCTTTCATCACTTCAATGGCGAAGGGGTAGGCGATATCGGGCATGATCAGACCGATCAGGTTCTTCTTCTGGCTGCGCATGCTGCGGGCGGCCAGGTTGGATGTATAGCCCAGGTCTTCAATGACGCTAATGATGCGGTCCTGTGTCTCACGGGCGACATCCACTTTGCCGTTGAGCACACGAGAAACGGTCGATACCGACACTCCGGCTGTTTGCGCGACATCTTGAATTGTGATGGACCGTTTTTTCTTATACATGATGAGCTCGATCGGGGAAGTGATAACGATTCCGGTATTGATACCGGTAACGATACCGATATTATTGCACACGGCGTGGAAAAAGTCAACAATTTTTAAGATAATTCTTTTTGGAGCCAGTTTATGGCTGCAGGCGAGCCCAAAATGGGCTGATAAAAACACAAACGATAAGGTATAATCATTGTTATCTGTTATGCAACCGGTTCCAATAGAAATCACATTATTCGATCGCCAGGAGTCCTCCATGACCCAAAATACCCCCGCATCGGTGCCTGCTTACCTTGATCCCACATTGGCTGTTGAACAAAGAGTCGCCGACCTGCTCTCTCGCATGACGCTCGAAGAAAAAGTCGGCCAACTCATGCTGTGGGACGCGCGCGAAGAGGACCTTTCCTTTATCAACACCCGCCAACCCGGTTCTGTGCTGCACATCCTCGGCGACAAGATCAACCGCGCCATGGACCTGGCGGCCAGGAACCGCCTTGGCATTCCGCTGCTGGTGGGCGAAGATGGCATTCACGGCCACTCCTTCTGGAAAGGCGCCACCATTTTTCCGACTCAACTGGCGATGGCCGGAGCCTGGAACACTGAGATGCTCGAAAAGGTCGGACGGGTGACCGCCGAAGAAATGTGCCCCACTGGCATCCACTGGACCTTCTCACCCGTATTGTGCCTCAGCCGCGATCTGCGCTGGGGGCGCACCGGCGAAACCTTCGGTGAAGATCCATACCTAATCGGCGAATTTGCATCAGCGATGATCCGTGGTTACCAGGGCAAGGGTCTCAACGACCCCACCGCCGTGCTGGCGACCGCCAAGCATTACGCGGGCTACTCTGAAACCCAGGGCGGACGCGACTCTTCCGAAGCCGACCTTTCGCGCCGCAAGCTGCGCAGCTACTTTTTGCCGCCCTTCAAACGCGCCGTCCAGGCCGGAGCCATGACCTTCATGACCGGCTATCAATCCATTGAAGGGCAGCCTTCCACTGTCAACCACTGGCTGCTGGTGGAAGTGCTCAAAGATGAATGGGGCTTCAAGGGTGTGGTGGTGACCGACTGGGATAATGTCGGCAGCCTGGTCAAACAGCAGAAGATCTGCGCCAACTTTACTGAAGCGGCAATCGTGGCGCTGCGCGCCGGCAATGACATAATGATGACCACCCCCGAGTTCTACGAAGGCGCCATTGACGCGGTCAAGACCGGCCGTCTGGCAGAAGCTGAGATCGATGCCCCCTGCGCACGCCTGTTGGCGCTGAAATTCCGCATGGGCTTGTTCGAGAATCCGCGCCGGCCTGACCTTAAACGTGCCGCGCTTGAAATCTCAAAACTTGAGCATCGCTCCGCCAACCTGGATGCTGCGCGCCAGAGTCTGATCCTGTTGCAAAACAACGGTCTGCTGCCGCTGGATGCAGCCAAACTGAAAACCATTGCCGTGGTCGGCCCCAATGCCGATGATGATATGTCCCAATTGGGCGACTGGTGCCTGGGTTCACCCCAACATCCCGCGGAAGCCGGCAAGCAGCCGCGTGAGAAAACTACGACAGTGATCGATGGCATCCGCGCCGTGGCGCCAGCCGGAACCACCATCCTTTACGAGAAGGGCTGCTCAATCATCGATGACGACCTTTCCGGAATCCCCGCCGCTGTGTCTGCCGCCCAAAAAGCGGACGTGGTCGTGGCGGTGGTGGGCGACCATTTGAAATTTATAGGCGAGACGAACAGTACCGCCACGCTCGAACTGCAGGGTGGACAGGTCGCGCTGCTGGACGCGCTCGAAAAAACCGGCAAACCCATGGTGCTCGTGCTGGTCAATAGCAAACCGTTGGTGCTGCCGGCCTCCGCCAAACGCGCGGCGGCTATCCTTGAGGGCTTCAACCCCGGCATGGAAGGCGGAAGCGCGATCGCCGAGGCTTTGTTTGGTCAGATCAACCCTTCTGGCAAACTGACCATCTCCATCCCCGTCCACGTGGGGCAGCAGCCGGTCTTTTACAGCCAGGTACGCGGGCAGCATGGTGACACTTACGCAGATATGACCCAGCAGCCGCTCTTCCCCTTTGGGCACGGCCTGAGCTATACCCGCTACCGTTATTCAAATCTTCAGCTCAAAACACCGATCCTCAAACAGGGCGAGTCCGCGAAGATCAGCGTGCAGGTCGAAAACATCGGCAGCCGCGAGGGCATTGAGATCGTGCAGGTCTACGTGACCGATGTAGTGACTTCTGCAACCTGGGTGAATAAAGCCCTCAAGGGCTTCGCGCGCATCACTCTGGCCGCCGGGGAAAAGAAGACGGTTAACTTTGAACTGCCATTTGAAGCATTCGAGATCGTCAACGCAGAAGGCAGGAATGTGGTTGAAACGGGTGAGTTCGAAGTGTTGGTCGGCCCCTCTTCTCGAGATCAAGATCTGTTGAAAGCCGAGTTGCGGGTGGAATAAGCATCTCTTCTGCCTGTTTTTTTGAACTGGACAATTTATGAGCTTCTTTAAAAATCATCCCCTTTTTCAAACGCTGCGGGAACTAAAAGGGAATCCTCGCATTACTGTGCTTACGGAACCGATGTTCGGCGTTCCGTATAATTTGTTTGCTCCCTTCCTTTCGGTTTACATGCTAGCCCTGGGGGTGACGGATCAGCAAATTGGCACAATTGCCAGTGTGGGATTGGTACTGCAGATCTTCAGCGCTTTTCTCAGCGGTGCTATCACGGATAAATTCGGACGCCGTTTCACCTTGTTTTTCATGGATTTGATCTCCTGGGGCATTCCCTGTCTGATCTGGGCAGTGGCCCAAAATGAAACCTACTTCTTGATCGCGGCTGCCTTAAACAGCCTTTTCCGCATCGCACACACAGCCTGGACTTGTCTGTTGGTGGAAGACGCCGAAGAACGCCACATTGTCCACATGTGGACCTGGGTGATGATCTTTGCAGTGTGTTCAGCTTTCTTTACGCCTCTCGGTGGCCTACTGGTGCAGCACTTTGGCTTGATCCCTGCCATGCGTGGAATTTATATTTTCGGTTCTTTGATGATCTCTGCCAAAGCCATTGTTCTTTACATTTTCTCGCGCGAAACCGTTCGGGGAGTGCAGCGAATGGAAGAGACCAAACATCGCTCATTGCTCAGCTTGTTGGGCGAGTACAAGGATGTGATCGGCCAGGTCTTTAAATCCAAGGCGATCATGGGTGCTTTGTCTTTGATGGTGATCACCAATATTTATTCCACGGTAAGCGGCAGTTTTTGGGGCGTCTTGTTTACCAGCAAACTGGGATTTGCCAGTTCACAAATTTCAATATATGTCATGTTGCGATCAATCATCACCACCGCGGGATTCTTTCTGATCGGTCCGCGGCTGAGAAGCATTCACCATTTCAGATTGCCAATGTGGATCGGGTTTGCAGGTTATTTTGTCAGTCAGGCGCTGCTGGTGTTCATGCCGGCACATTCAATTCCCTTGTTAGTGCTCAGTGTTGTGCTTGAAGGTGCAGCAGCCTCGCTCGTCAGCCCGATGACCGAATCTTTGCTGGCTGTAGCCCTCGAAACCAAGGAACGCGCGCGCATCAGCGCCATGGTTTATGTGACTCTGATGCTGTTTATATCTCCCTTTGGTTGGATAGCCGGTCAGCTTTCAGCGATAAACCGCACGCTGCCCTTTGTACTTAACATGGCCTTGTTTGTGATAGGTGCCTTTTTGGTGTGGGTGATCAACCGCAAACCCAATAAAGTGCAACCCCAGGCCAATTTGGGCTAACCGCCCAACCGCCGGATCATTTCATAGCACATCCTGGCATGGTGGTACGGACACTCCCAGGGCGACACTTTGTAATGCTCGAAATAGGGTGAACCGTTTTCGCGCAGTAGTTTGAACCAATCGCCGTCTTTGTGATCCACGAAATGATCCTGGATGTAGGTCCATACTCTGGTCGACGCTTGCAGGAAGTGTTCTTTCTTTGAAATTTCGAAAGCATTGTAGAAACCTACCACGGCTTCAGCATGCGCCCACCAGTGCCGGTCGGTGACCTTGTGTCCGCCGGGACCGGCTTCGTAGAGGATGCTGCTGTCAGGTTGAAGCGATTGTTCATAAACAACCTGTGCCATCTTCACTGCATTGGATTTGGCTTGATCGATGAGAGCCGGTTGACCTGAAGCTTCGGCAGCCTCAAGCAGCAGCCAACTGGTTTCAATATCGTGACCGTAAGATATGTTTTCAGAAAGCGAACGCCATTGATCATCGAAGAACAGGCGCTGGTGGCCGCTTACAGGATCAATGATGGTGTTGGAGAAGAGAGCGATCAAGTTTTTGAAGCGGCTGGTCAGCTTATCGTCCTGCCAGATGCCGTGCAAAGCGGTGAAGGCTTCAAGCAGATGCAGCATGGTATTCATGGATTTGGAGGAGTTGAGGTCAATCGTACTCAGGCGCATGTCCTCCAGGCGGCTCCAGTCGCGGGCGCGGCATTCGATGTTGCCGCCAAACTGCGGATCGTAGGTGTGCCGGTCGATTAGTTCGAACAGGCGTTTTGCCAGTTGCAGCGCCTGGGGATCATGGGTGACCTGGAAATAGGCGCTCAATCCGTAGATGGAAAACGCTTGCGCGTAGACGTGTTTGCGGTCGTTCACCGGGTTCCCCGCCGCATCCACGGACCAAAAGATGCCTTCATGTTTGGGGTCCCAAAAACGTTGGGTCAGAGCCTGCATGGCCCATTTGGCGGTGGAAAGGTAAGCCTCATCCTGATAGAGGCGTGCGGCGGTTGAAAATGTCCACAAGATGCGGCTGTTGAGCACCGCGCTGCGTTCCACCTCGTTATGGATCCGGTTGTCGTTCGTCAGCGCGCCGTAGAATCCGCCGTTTCGGCGATCAATAGTTTTGTCCATCCAGTAGGGCAGGATGTTAATGCGTAATTCAGCTTCAAATTGGTGTTTCAATTTTTCTTTTGTATCAGTCGGCTGCATGTTTTCTCCTGCCGTTTCGTGGATGGAATAGACTAATTGTAAATTAGAGTGGTCAAATTGGATGGTAATATAATCTTGCAATTCTGGTTTTGTGACTTAAGGATTTTTTGCAATGAATAGATCAGACAAGGTGCTTTCTCTTCAAATTGCCGGTCTGCAGGGCTTTTATTGGATGATCTTTTGTCCGATTGCCAGTTTTGCATCGGTTTACCTTCTGTCAAAGGATTTTTCCAACCAGAAGATCGGCTGGGTGATGGCCATCAGCAGCATCCTGGCCATCGGCTTGCAGCCGGCCCTGGGCGCCCTGATCGACAGGTTTGAAAAACTGACGCTAAAGGGCGTGTTATGTGCAATGTCTTTATTATGCGTGGCTTTTCTTGCCGGGATAATCTTCCTCAATGCTGGTCTGGTCTGGATGGCTGTCTTTTACGTTGGAATAGTTGCTCTGTTGTATACGATGCAGCCGCTGGTGAGTGCGCTAACCTTTGAATACATCAATGCCGGTCATAATGTCAGTTTTAGCGTGACCCGTGCCAGTGGTTCGATCTGTTTTGCAGTGCTTTCCACCTTGTTGGGAATTTGGGTTAACCGTTATTCCACAAGCATTTTACCGATCATCTGCCTGATCTTGTTCGCGGGCTATATCTTGCTCATCCTTACGTTTCCCAAGGTGAAACGCAGTGAGAACCAGACCTATCAAATGGAAAATTTTGTTCCTGAAACTGATGATAAAGTAGGGTTTCTTCGCCGCTACGACCGCTTTATCCCCTTTCTGATCGGGGCAGCGTTTATTTTTATGTTCCATACCATCATAAACAATTTTCTCGCGCAAATCCTCAGGCCGTTGGGCGGTACGGATGGCGATTTGGGTGTTTCACTGACGGTTGCAGCGGTGGCGGAACTGCCGGCTTTCCTCGGATTCAGTTTTCTCGTCTCAAAGATCAATACGCGCTCCTTGATGAAGATCGCAGGTTTTATCTATGGCTTGCGCAGCATTATTTTCTTGTTTGCTACTTCGGTTTGGATGATCAACGTGGGGCAGGCCTTTCAAGGGTTGACTTTTGCCGTATTCATCCCCGCATCGGTGTATTACATTAACGAGATCATGCGTGAAAAAGACAGGGTGAAAGGCCAGACTTTTGTCACTGCCATGGGCACACTTGGAGGTTTCTTCGGCAACGTCATCGGCGGCCGCCTGCTGGATACTTCGGGTGTCTTTGGCATGCTGTTGTTCGGACTGGTCGGCGCCATGATCGGTGCGGCGCTGCTATTCTATGCCATTCGTAAACCGAAGGTGAAAACACCGCTGTTGGTTGAAAACGCCGGGTAAAACACAAATATATCTATCGTGGGGGCAATTCGTGAATTGCCCCTTCTACTTAATCCTTGATCTTGATCTCAACAATTCCATGTTCCGGAATTGAGAACTTCAAGAGTCCGATGCCATCTTCGGTCTGCAACTTGAATGGCTTTGTTTTCAATTGAGATGCTTTTCCGATCTGTTCAAGTTGCTGCCTGTCGGGGTATGCTGGGCTGCCCAGGTCCATCCACTTTTGTTTGGGGTTGACATGTTCATTATCGATTCTGGTGATGGAGGCGGTCGAATATGCAGAGGCACCATCCAACCTAATGACCACTTCCTCCGCGTGAATATCCGAACCGGGGATGTCGTGATTGTAAACTAACAAAGTCACTTCTGAAGTCTTTTTCACAACCAGCATTTCGACAGTCGAGTTTACTCCACCTTCA
>DAIEPS010000170.1 GCA_027348305.1 Anaerolineaceae bacterium
GGCATACAGGGCGTTCTCAGTGGTCTCCACCAGTTTTTGAGCCAGCGGGCTGACCTTACCAACGAACGCCGTGAAAGCGGCATCACCGACAAAACCTTCATAGACCGTTCCACAGTCCACCGAGACGATATCCCCTTCTTTAAGCTTGCGCTTGCCGGGGATGCCGTGCACCAGTTCGTAGTTGACACTTACGTTGGTGCTGGCAGGATAGGGATAAGGGCCAGGATAGCCCTTGAACGGACTATAGCAACCATATTTTCGCAGTACTTCTTCGGCTGCGGCATTGAGATCGGCAGTGGTGACACCAGGGGCAATGATGGCTCTGGCAGCAGCCAGGGCTTCTGCATTGATCCGTCCGGCCTCGCGCATGAGCACGAGTTCACTTTCGGATTTGATGGTTATCTGCCGATCCCAAGACATGTTGTTAAGCTTTCTCCAAAGCAGCCAGCATGGCGGCGGTTACATCCTCAATGGATTTAGTGCCGTCGATCTCAGCCAGCAGATTGAGCTTTCGGTAATACTCGATGAGCGGAGAGGTCTGAGCTGCATAAACCTTGATGCGGTTCATCACAGTCTCTGACTTGTCATCGTCGCGTTGGTAGAGTTCAGAACCATCCAGGTCGCAAACACCAGCGATCTGGGGGGGATTATATTTTTCGTGAAACACATGTCCATTCGAACGACAGGTCCAGCGTCCGCAAAGACGTTCAACCAGCAGGTTCTCAGGAACGGAGATGTAAGGAACCAGGTTGACCCCACCCTTGAATTCCGTGAGCATCTTGGCCAGGGCATCTGCCTGAGCCGGGGTGCGTGGAAAACCATCCAAAAGGGCGCCATTGACGCAATCCGGGCGGGAGAGCCGCTCGCGGATCATGGCTATGGTCACGTCATCGGGCACCAGTTCACCCTTCGACATGTAGGTTTGAGCAAGCTGCCCAAGTTCTGTCTGCCGTTTGAGGTTATCTCGAAACAGGTCACCAGAAGACACGTGTACCAAATCATACTTTTCAGCGATGACTTTGGCTTGGGTGCCTTTTCCAGCTCCCGGAGGTCCTAAGAGAACATAATACCTGGGCATGTTAACCTTTGATGATGCTTTCGTCGTAACCATGCACTTTGAGTTCAGTTTCAATGATGGTGAAGGTGTCACGAACAACACCCACGACGATCAGCAAACCGGCTGCAGAGATCACGAACAAAGTAGATTGAGAGACATGGATAAATGCGCCAATGATGTAAGGCAGCACAGCCACGAAACCGAGGAAGAAAGCGCCCGGGAAGGTGATGCGGCGTTGAACCTTTGACAGATACTTCTGGGTCGGTCCGCCACGCACAACACCTGGGATCTGAGCGCCCTGTTTCTTCAAGGTATCACCATAGTTCTGTTGTGTGAACAAAACATCGGTATAGAAGAAGCTGAAGGCTACTACCAGAACAAAGTAAATGATCGGGTAGATGACGCCGGTGCCACTAAAATGACTGTAGATCCAGTACCAGAACCCGGTAGTTTGACCTTTGATGAACCAACTTGCGATCAAAGCCGGGAAGGATAAGAAAGTCTGAGCAAAGATCAACGGGATCATGCCTGCCATATTGACCATGAGGGGCAGATTGCTGCGCACCGGCATGGACATGCGGTTGCCCACACGGCGTCCGGGGAAGAGCACAGGCACATTTCTGCGTCCTTGTTGGACAAAGACGATGGCGAAGATGGTGAGTCCGAGGATCACGACCATCAACAAGAAGATCCACCAGCCGTTGACTTTATCAGCCAGGATGCCCAGCAGTTTGGTAGGCATTTTTGCGATAATGCCTGCAAAAATGATCAAAGAGAGACCCTGATTTGGGATACCAAATTCAGAGATCAATTGACCTAGCCAGATGCCAAACATTGTGCCAGCGACCATGGCAGATAAAAGTGTCAAGGTAGGAACAAGCGATGCGCCAGTAAAGCCAAAAGGAGTGGTCAATACAGTCGTACCGCTGGGGACCATGGTATTGAAGATGTTTACCTGTCCGATGGCAGACAAGATAGCCATCGGGATGGTGAGCATGGTGGTCCATTTTTCCATCAAAGTTCGACCCTCACGAGGATTGTCTTTTAAGCGACGATCCAGTGCAGGGATGATGGGGACGAGCAGTTGGATGATAATCTGAGCGGTGATGTAAGGATAGACGCCCATCGCCAGGATCGAGAAGTTGGAAATGGTGCCACCAGACAACAGGTCCAGGAGGTTGAAAAGCCCTGCACCCACACCACCCGATGTAGCAATGGAGGCGATCACATCACGATTAATGCCAGGAACTGGGATGCTCGCTGCAAGTCGATAGAGGATCAGCAGAAGGATTGTAATAACAAGCTTCTTGCGGATGTCTTCCGACGTCCATAAATAACGCCAGGCTGATCGCTTCATAGAAAATTCTCCTCGGATGCCAGTTAGGCGATCAATTCGATCTTGCCACCTGCAGCTTCGATCTTGGCTTGGGCAGATTTAGAAACACGCGCCACCTGAACGGTGAGGGCGACTTTCACATCTCCGCGGCCAAGGATGGCAACAGGGTTCTTGGGTTGATGGAGCAATTTGGCATCGGCAAGCGTGCTCTGAGAAACAACACTACCCGCCTGGAATCTCGCCAGTTGATCCAGATTAACTTCGTTGTACTCCACCTGATTGGGTGGGGTAAATCCCTCACCACGAATGAAGGGGAGGCGGCGGAAGAACGGCAGGTTACCACCCTGGCGATAAAGATTACCGCCGGTGCCTGCACGTGATCCTTGACCCTTGGTACCACGACCGGAGGTTTTACCCTGACCGGCAGAATTACCATGGCCTTTGCGTTTGGGAAGCTTGATTTTGCCATAATTTGGCATGAGGTCGTTTAGTTTCATTTCGTTTCCTGCACTTCCACTTTTACAAGATGCTCAACCATGCGCAGCATGCCTTGCAGTACGGGGGTATCCACCTGTTCAACGGTTTGGTTCATGCGGTGTAGACCCAATGCACGAATGGTTGCTTTATGCTTGACTGAATATCCGATCCCACTGCGAATAAGTGTGATGCGTAATTTTTTTACTTCTTCAACTTTTTTCTTAGCCATTATTCTTCCTCCGTTCCCAATAAGGGAGAAGGTCCTTGACGTTCTTTCCACGGTGGGCGGCTTCAACTTCAGGTGACTTCAGTTGTTCCAAAGCGTCGAAGGTGGCTTTCACCACATTGAGCACATTGGCGCTGCCAAGAGATTTGGTCAAGATGTCATGAACACCGGCTGCTTCAAGAACGGCACGCACACCACCACCGGCGATAACACCGGTACCAGCAGATGCAGGTTTGAGTAAAACAACCGCTCCGGCTGTACGTCCAACCACTTCATGAGGAATGGTGGTATTGGTCAGGGTGATCTGTCTGATGTTCTTGTGAGCGCGTTCGGTGGCTTTGCGCATCGCATCGGGAACAGCGTTGGCTTTGCCAATGCCGATACCGATCTTTCCATGATTGTCACCGATGACGATGGTGACACGGAACTGGAAACGGCGACCGCCTTTTACTACTTTGGCGACACGAGCAATTTCAATGACGCGTTCGTCAAACTGTTGGTCGGTTGGTTGAAAATCCATACTCTCCATATTAAGGCCCTCTTCTTCTCTTTTGTCCTAAAATTCCAGGCCAGCTTCACGGGCTGCATCAGCCAGCGCTTTTACGCGTCCGCCGTAGCGAAATCCACCGCGATCGAAAACAACCGTGGAGATTCCTTTGCTTTTGGCGCGTTTGGCTACAAGCTCACCAACAAGTTTTGCCTGTTCCATCTTTTTCAGGCCTTCAACCTTGCCTTGGAGTTCATGGTCGATACTTGAGGCAGCGGCGAGTGTGGTTCCGGTTTCATCATTGATCACCTGAACATAGATCTCAGCCAGGCTGCGGAAAACACTCAATCGAGGTCGGGATTCACTACCGCTGATCGTTTTGCGAACACGGTTGTGCCGACGAATTCTTGCTTCGGTGCGATTATTTTTTGGCATATTCACTCACCTACTTCTTTGCGCCCTTACCCTTACCAGCTTTGCCTGCTTTACGGCGGATCTTCTCGCCCTTATAGCGG
>DAIEPS010000171.1 GCA_027348305.1 Anaerolineaceae bacterium
GTTCGCCACGCCCGGCGCGTCCACGAAGCGATGCATCCGCAACAGCGCCAGCGCCGGCGCGAAGGTCATCAGCAGCTGGATGTGCCCGATGTGCGCGTGGATAAGCTCTCTGCCATGTTCAAACCCAAGAAGACCATTTACACCAAGGTCACTTATGTAGACATCGCCGGTCTGGATGGCAGCAGCAACAAGGGCGGCATCTCCGGCGCCCTGCTCAACCAGCTCACCCAGTTGGACGGTTTTATCGAAGTTGTACGCGTCTTTGAAGACGAGAACGTGATCCACATTAACGAGACCATTGATCCCATTCGCGACATCAACTCAATGGATAGCGAGTTTCTACTCAATGACCTGATCTCGGTTGAGAGAAAACTCGAAAAGCTCAATGAAGAAGTCAAACGCCCGATGGGGCGCGACAAGGAACTGGTCGAGCGTGAGTTGGTGCTTTTCACCCGCTTCCACGAAACCCTTTCCAAAGACATTCCGCTACGTGATATCGAGATCAGCGAATATGAAGATAAACTGCTTTCGGGTTTCGGTTTCTTAAGCCGCAAACCCCTGCTGATCGTGATGAACACTGCTGAAGGCCAGCAGGCGCCCGAAATGGCTTACTCACATAAGCAGAGCAAGATCGTCTCTCTGCAGGGCAAGCTCGAAATGGATATCGCCCAGCTTTCTGATGAAGAAGCTGAAATGTTCCTCAAGGAATACGGCATTGAAGAACCCAGTTTGAGCCGCATGATCAAACTCTCTTACGACCTGCTCGGACTGCAATCCTTCTTCACCGTTGGCCCCGATGAATGCCGTGCCTGGACGGTGCGTCGCGGCGCTCTCGCACCTGAAGCAGCAGGTGAGATACACTCCGATCTGCAGAGGGGATTCATCCGCGCCGAGGTGATATCTTACGACGACCTGATGACGCTTGGCGGCATGAACGAAGCCAAAGCCAAGGGCCGCCTGCGCCTTGAAGGCAAGGAATACGTCGTTCAGGACGGCGACATTCTTAACATCCGCTTTAACATCTAATTCCTCTGACTCCCGGCTGCCTGTCGGGAGTCTGCTTATTGCTCATTGAAAGGGAGAAATCTCATGACAGCCTTGTTTGACCCCTTAACCATCCGCAGTGTCACTTTACGCAACCGCATCGGCGTATCCCCAATGTGCCAGTACAGTTACACAGACGGTTATTCGAATGATTGGCAGTTGGTCCATCTTGGAGCCAGGGCTGCCGGCGGCGCCGGTCTGGTGATCGCAGAAGCCACGGCCGTCGAGGCCCGCGGACGCATCACCCCTTATGACGCCGGTCTCTGGGATGATGACCATATCGCCCCATTAAAACGGGTTGCTGATTTTATCAAGTCGCAGGGGGCAGTGGCCGGAATTCAAATTGCGCATGCCGGTAGAAAAGCCAGCACCGACAAACCCTGGACGGGCGGCAAACCCATTCCTGAAGGCGATGACCGTTGGTGGCAGGTGGTCGGACCAAGCGCCTTGCCTTATTCCGCAGAACATCAGACTCCTCACGAATTAACGACCACTGAGCTCCACGAAATTCAAGCCCTTTTTGTAGCTGCAGCCAGGCGCGCGCTTGATGCAGGTTTTCAGTGGCTGGAACTGCACGCCGCACACGGATACTTGATCCACGAATTCTATTCACCCCTCTCCAATCACCGCACGGATGAATACGGCGGCAGTTTTGAGAACCGCATTCGTTTCATGCTCGAAACACTTAAGGGCATTCAAACCGTCTGGCCAAAAGAACTGCCATTGACCACACGCATCTCCGGCACCGATTGGACGGATGGGGGATGGTCTGTAAAAGACTCTGTTGAACTGGCAAAAATACCTAAAGGGATGGGTGTTGATCTGATCGATTGCTCTTCAGGGGGAAATGTGGCGGATGCAAAAGTGCCGGTGGGTGCAGGCTACCAGGTGCCCATTTCGGAGGCCTTGCGAAATGAAGCAGCCATTGCCACTGCAACAGTAGGGCTAATTACCTCAGCCCAACATGCCGACGAGATCATCCGCAACGGACGCGCTGATGTTGTCTTGCTTGGTCGTGAATTCTTGCGTGACCCCTATTGGCCGCTGCACGCTGCCAGAACCCTTGGTGTGGATTTCAAATCACCACCGCAGTATTTGCGTGCGTTCTAATCCAGTTTGCCGAAAAGGGATTGAAGCTCGTCCAATTTAACCCGCGAGGTCAGATCCAGGCTGAGCGGGGTGACTGAAACCATGCGGTCAGTTCTGAAAGTCCCCACATCCGTGGAGGGATCTGCCAGGTCAACTTCGCTGGGTAGCGGTTTTCCGTCGACGATCCGATGTTTTTCATGTTCCTTGGGGTCCCGGTAGTAGGCGACGAAATAGGGGTTCCTGGCCAGGCGGGTCACCCGCCATGCCGTATCAGGGGTCGCGTCGGAAGGTACATTCACGTTCAATGCCATCACATCTTCGGGCATTTTCTTTTCAAGTAATAACTTCGCAAAACGACGGGTAAAGATGGCCGCCGTAGAAAAATCAACCTCATCCGAATAACCCAGGTAATCCTGGCTTTCGAGCTGCAGCGATACCGCCAATGAAGGGACGCCAGAGGATGCCCCTTCAAGTGCGGCGCCGACAGTGCCAGACATGGTGATGTCAACAGATGGGTTTTCTCCGTAATTAATGGCCGAGACCACCAGGTCCGGTTTGAATTTGAGAATTCCAAAAATGCCGTAATTAACCGTTTGCGCCGGGGATGCCCCGACCGAGTAGCAGGTCCATTCCTGATCGCCGATCTTGAGTTTAACTTCCTTGATCTCTCCATCCGATTTGGAGGGCACGCTGCGGCCGGCGCCTGAATGTTGTTCACGCGGTGCAGCCACGGTGACATAGCCCAATTTAGAGAGCTCTTTAGCGGCAGCCCACAACCCGGGGGAGTGGATGCCGTCGTCATTGGTGAGTAATATTTGCGGTTTATTATCCATTGTTATTCTCTTTGTTAGTTCAATGAGTAGATAAAGAAAAAGAGCGGAAAACCGCTCTTCTTAGTGCCCCCGGCAGAACTCGAATCTGCAACCTTTTGCTCCGCAAGCAGACGCTCTGTCCAATTGAGCTACGAGGGCGGACGTGTTAGCCGTACAAATATACTCTACTTGAATAAGTTCGTCAAGTTTTTTTTACTCCCTGTTATTTAAACTTGAAAAGTGGACAATATAAAGATCAAAAGTGGACTGAAGGTTTTCTTAAGATTGAGTATTTAAAGTTGAAAAGTGGACAGCTATGATGGAATAGAAAGTGAGGGAATCATGGCCCAACTCCACAAGAAATTTAGCGATGAACAAGTAAGATTAGTATTCAAAAAATATCAAGATGGTCAACTATCTCGCGAATCAATCCAAGACTCATTAGGGATTGGAAAAAGTCGGTTTTTTACTTTGCTGAAAAAGTATCGTAAGGATCCAACGAAGATGAGTGTTGGATATCACCGGGAAACAGTAGATCGCATAAGCAAAGAAACAGATCGGGTAATTAGGCAAGAATTAGTGCGCGAAAAAATACTTGTTGATGATAAGCGGTTACCAATATCAAGCTACAACTACTCTGCTTTACGAGATCGACTACAACAAAAAGGGATTATCGTTTCTGTACCAACCATCATCAAGAGAGCAAAAGAAGAAGATTGCTACAAACCTCGCCGAAAACACAAAATCCATGACCGCCAGGTGGTTACGACATCCATAGGCGAAATGATCCAGCATGATGCCTCGCTGCACTTATGGTCCCCACTAGCCAATGAAAAATGGACATTGATTACTTCTCTGGATGACTACAGCCGAAAATTACTATTTGCTGATTTTTTTGCCCATGAAACCTCTTGGGCTCATATTCAAGCTGCTCAAGCAGTATTGGTTAAGAATGGTTTGCCTGTTCGATATTATGTAGATAATCTGCGCGTTTTTCGCTTCATAGAAGAGAG
>DAIEPS010000172.1 GCA_027348305.1 Anaerolineaceae bacterium
CGCGGACAATTGCGGCAGTTGATCAATTCGTTTTCCAGTTGTTTGAGGTCAGTGAATTTCATGGGAGTTTTGGTTTAGAGGATCAACATGGCATCGCCAAATGAATAAAAGCGGTAGCCGCGTTGGATGGCGGTCTGGTAAGCTTTTAAAATCTTTTCGCGGCCGGCAAAGGCGCTCACCAGCATGATCAATGAAGATTGCGGAAGGTGGAAATTGGTAATCATGGCATCCAAAACCTTGAACTCAAAACCGGGCAGGATAAATAATTGGGTGGGACCGGTTATGGCCGTAACCCGGTTGGGCATGCTGCTGGCCGCCGCCGCGGATTCGAGGGTGCGTACACTTGTGGTACCCACCGCGATCACGCGTCCGCCGTTCTCTTTTGTCTGGTTGATCAGTGCAGCAGTTTCAGGGGTCACCTCACACCATTCACTATGAATCACATGCTCAAGCGGGTCTTCTTCCGAAACGGGCATGAAAGTATCCAACCCGACATGCAATGTTACCCTGGCTATCTTTATGCCGGCTTGTTCAAGTTCGTTCATTAATCGCGGTGTAAAGTGCAGACCTGCCGTCGGTGCGGCTGCCGATCCGCTTTCTTTGGAATATACGGTCTGATAGCGGTCAGGGTTCGTCAGCGGCGTGTGGATGTAAGGAGGCAGGGGCATTTCACCTACGTTGGGTAGCAGGTTTTCGATCGGAGATAAGAACCGGATCAGCCGGCGGCTGGCACCCAGGTCCTCGAGAATTTCAGTCTCAGGGCCGTCTTCAACCGTGACTTTGACGCCGGGTTTTAATCCCTTGCCGCCCACCAGCGCTTCCCAAACATCCGGTTCTATCCGTTTGAGCAGCAGCAGTTCCACTTTGCCACCCGTGACTTTGTGCGCAAAAAGCCTCGCCGGGATGACCCTGGTTTGATTGACCACCAGCAGATCTCCAGCCTTGAGATAGCTGCCAACGTCCTTAAAGACCGCGTCAACAATGGCATCCTGGTCACGGCGTAAAATCATCAGCCGGGATGCATCACGCGGCTCTACGGGCGTCTGGGCGATGCACTCAGGCGGAAGGTGATAATTGAAGTCAGATGTTTTCATACGTTTATTGGATCAGCCTGGGTTGATTGTCTTTGGCAGTATAGGGGATCTTCAAATGCTCATACGCGGATCTGGTGATCACACGCCCCTGGGGGGTGCGCTCCAGGAATCCGAGCTGCAATAAGTAAGGTTCAACCACATCCATGATGGTATCGGGTTCTTCGCTGATCGAGGCGCCAATCGTGGCCAGGCCTACCGGCCCGCCATTGTATTTCTCGATCACGGTGATCAATACGCGGCGATCCACATCATCCAGGCCGAGTTCGTCCACAGCCATCAGATCAAGGGCATCGCGCGCCACCAGGCGGTTGATCATGCCGTCAGAACGCACCTGAGTGAAATCGCGCACCCTGCGTAGCAAACGAAGTGCCACACGCGGTGTGCCGCGTGCGCGGCGGGCAATCTCAGCCACACCTTCGGTATCGGCTTCAACTTTTAACATATCCGCGGCGCGTTTGACGATCTTCTGCATCGCGGGTTGGTCATAATAATCCAGGCGGTAGACGGCACCAAAACGTGCCCGCAGCGGGGATGTAACCAGCGCCAGACGGGTGGTCGCACCGATCACTGTGAATTTGGGCAGCTTTAAACGAAGCGATCGGGCTGCCGGCCCTTTTCCGATGATGATATCAAGCGCGTAGTCTTCCATGGCCGGGTAGAGAATTTCTTCCACTGCCCTGCCCAATCTGTGGATCTCGTCAATGAATAGAATATCCCCCGCTCGTAAGTTTGTCAAAATGGCCGCCAGGTCACCAGTCCGTTCTATGGCCGGACCTGAAGTGATCTTGATGTTGACGCCCATCTCGTTGGCCAGCACGTGCGCCAGGGTGGTTTTTCCTAGCCCTGGTGGCCCGTAGAAGAGCACATGGTCGAGCGCTTCTTTGCGCTGCCGTGCCGCGGAGATCAAGATATCCAGGTTTTGTTTCACCGAATCCTGGCCGATCAATTCTTTCAGGCGCGTCGGCCTTAAGGCGTGATCAATGCGGTCTTCGAGTTGTGAATCTGGATCGGTGAGACGTTCTTTTTCATCACTCATGTGCTTGATTATACCCTTACCTGAAAACTGGACTTATAAATTGGAATATTTTAAACTTCCATTTTTGAGTTTCCGGTATAATGAAAAAAACCCCCGGGAGGAAGTATGGACAAACTTTTTGTTTCACAACACCCCATGATTGCGCACAAACTGGCAATCTTGCGTGATAAAGACACGGACCATCGCAAGTTTCGCGAGCTGGTCAAAGAGATCGCCGGATTGCTGGCTTATGAAGTCACCGCAGACCTTCCCACAGAACCCAAAGATGTTCAAACGCCTCTTGCCATTGCCAAATGCCAGGAATTGAAAGTGAAAGTTGGGCTGGTTCCCATTTTGCGTGCCGGCCTGGGCATGGTCGAGGGTTTCTGGTCCTTCATCCCCAGCGCGGAAGTCTGGCACATCGGATTGTATCGTGACGAACATACCCTCAAACCCGTGGAATATTACAACAAGCTGCCAACCGCACCCACAGTTGACATGTGCCTGATCCTGGATCCCATGCTGGCGACCGGCGGTTCCGCCACGGCAACCATCGATGTGCTCAAACGCTGGGGTGTGACGAATATCAAATTCGTCGGCTTGATCGGCGCCCCCGAGGGCATTGCCCAGGTGCACAAGCTGCACCCCGAAGTGCCTATCCATCTGGCATGCATTGATGAAAAACTCAACGACATCGGCTACATCGTCCCTGGCCTGGGTGACGCCGGCGACCGCCAGTTTGGGACTGCTTAACTGTTTATAAACCCGGTTTCTCTTAAGAAACCGGGTTTATCATCTATTATTTATTTTGGGAATATAGTTATTTAGTGGTTTTGACATTTAAGGGTGGACATTCTTCTTTTATTTTTCGAGAGGAAATATTATGCCAAAACGAGAATTGCCATTTCTAAAAGATCATTATTATCACATCTATAACCGGGGAACAAACCGAGGTGTGATCTTTTTCTCAGATCGTAATTATTCTTATTTCGCTGATAGGTTAAGAAAATTTGTGGTACCATCTGCTGGAATTATTGCTTATTGCTTAATGCCAAACCATTTTCATCTTCTCATAAAAGTAAACGATGAAAAACTGATTGAAAAATCATTACACCCATTATTTGTATCCTATGCAAAATCAGTCAATAACGAACAAAATCGTATTGGTCCATTATTTCAAAGCCGTTATCAAGCATTAGTAATAGAAGGGGACTCTTATTTACTGGAATGCGTTAACTATATCCATTTGAACCCTGTAAAAGCGGGATTAGTCAGCTCTCCAGAACTATGGAGATTCTCAAGCTATAGAAATTACCTCTATCCTGATACAAATTCTATCGTGGACACAAGTATCATAATGAATTTCTTTGAGAGTTTAAAAGATTTTCAAGATTTTAGTGAATCTTGATTTATTAAAACCCAGTTTGTAATAATAACCCCGGTTTCTTCGAAGAAACCGGGTTTTTGTTTGAATTTATTTTCTTTAAAGTTTTACGGTCTGGCCGCTTCGACGATCTTCAAGAAATCGGGTTTTAAGCTGGCTCCCCCTACCAGGGCGCCGTCAATATCGGATGTCTTGAAATAATCTGCAGCATTGGCAGCTGTGACCGATCCGCCGTACAGAATGCGGATGCTCTGAGCGATGGCTGATCCAAACAGGGATGCGAGGGCGGGGCGAATGAAGTCTCTGTGGACGGCGTTAGCGCCGTCGCTGGTGGCAGCCTTGCCGGTGCCGATGGCCCAGATGGGTTCGTATGCCACCAAGATCTGAGAAGCAATCGCGTTGTCAATTTCTTTCAAACCTTGCAGCACCTGGCGTTTGACCACTTCAC
>DAIEPS010000173.1 GCA_027348305.1 Anaerolineaceae bacterium
CGCGAGTTCGGTATGTTCGAGGTGCATTCACTCAACCAGGCTGCAGTACTTGAAGCCGGCCAGGTGGTATTGGATCGACTTGGACTGAAGAAAGAAGACCGCATCAAACCCGAGGTGGTCTCGACCCAGGTGATCACGCGCATTGATCCGTATCAGTCGCAGTTGATCAATCGCTTCAGGCGCGGCAGCATGCTGGTGCCTGGCGAAACCCTGCTGGTGTTGGAATGCGCCCCGGCAGCTTACATCAATTACGCCTGCAACGAGGCCGAGAAGAAAGCCAACATCAAGATCATCCACATCTCTTCAGTGGGCCGCTTTGGACGCATGTGGCTCTCTGGCAGTGAAGCAGAGATCCTTACCGCCAAGAATGCCGCAGAGGCCGCCCTGCGCGGTCTGGAAGGCATCCAGGGGTAGAGGAGCAGCGTATGGCAAAGACTTTTATTACCGAACGCGATATCGAAGATATGGCCAGGCGTGGTGAGCTTTCTCTGACGGTTTCTGATGATGTGGTGCTGACGGAACTGGCTTTTGAAAAAGCCGAAAGATTGGGTGTGACGTTGCTACAGCCGCATCAACTTCCGCCGGCTGCGCCCATCAGACCTTACCTTTCGGAGCCTGTGGTATCTCAGCCTTCGGCTGGAAAGACACCCTGCATGAAGTGCAGCCAGGCAAACGCGGGTCCATCAGAAGAAGACCTGCGCCAGCGCATCCGCGACGCGGTGAAGGCCAAGTTGGGCAACCAGATCGACCCGGCCTTGCTGGAGACCATCATCACCCGGGTGCTCAACAACGTGGGGATCAAGTAAGCCATGTTATTGGGTCGGGTTGAAGGGTCTGCGGTGTGCTCGGTGAAATACCCTGGCACCGAAGGGCTGAAGCTGTTGATCGTGCAGCCGCTCAACCGGCATCTTGAGCCGGTGGGCGCGCTCCAGGTCGCCGTGGATGTCGTCCAGGCGGGTGCGGGGGATATATGCCTGATGGTGCGGTCGCGTGAAGCGGCGCTGGCCATGCCTGACATCAAGTTTGTGCCTGTTGACCTGGCCCTGGTGGGCATTGTAGATGAACTTTCGGTACATCCAGACAGCGAATTCGATTTTGTTTTGAAGAAGGGAGTCAACCCCTTCGCATGAGTGAGTTGAGATGATCCTGGCGAAAGTGATCGGCACGGTTGTGACCACCATCGGGCACTCCGACTTCAAACACCGCAGGCTGCTGGTTGTGCAGCCGCTGGTGATGGAGGGAGAGAAGGCTGATGATGATTTCGTGGCCCTGGATGCCTCGCATGCCGGCATTGGCGACACGGTGTTGATCAACCGCGAAGGCGGCGGGGCAAGGCAGGTTCTAAAGAACCCCGATGCACCGGTCATTTCGGTCATTGTTGGCATCGTGGATTCAATAAATATCGGGTAATGCCAATGTCAGGGGAATATAAACAGATCTTTGGAATTATTTGAATTCGTATTCTTTTTTTTGGGCACGGCACGCCGTGCCCTTACCAATTAAGTTGAGGACCCATGACCAAATCCGATAACTCACCATTCGCCAAAGGCAAGATCGCCGACCTGACACTGCGCAATCGCATCATCCGTTCTGGCTGCTTCGAGGGCATGTGCCAGGAGGGCAAGATCACGGATGCGCTCATCGAGCATCACCGCCGGGTGGCGCAGGGCGGCGTGGGCATGACCACGGTGGCTTATTGCTCGGTGAGCTACGACGGACGCGCCTTCGGCCACGAGATGTGGATGCGCCCTGAACTGATGCCTGATCTTAAACGATTGACTGAAGCTGTACACAAAGAAGGGGCCGCCGCCTCCATCCAGATCGGACACTGCGGTTTCTTTTCTAACCCGAAAGAGATCGGAAGACGTCCGCTCGGCGCATCGGTCAAGTTCTGTCTGTTTCGTCTTTCACTTTGCGAAGCCATGACCGAGGCTCAGATCGCTGAAAAGATCGAAGATTTCGGCAGGACGGCAGAACAGGTGAAAGAAGCCGGTTTTGATGCCATTGAGATCCATTCCGGGCACGGATATTTACTCAGCCAGTTCCTCTCACCGTGGACCAATCACCGCACCGACCAATACGGCGGGTCGCTTGAGAACCGCATGCGCTTTCCGCTGGCGGTCATCCGCCGCGTGCGTCAGGGGGTTGGCGAGGGGTTCCCGATCTTGATCAAAATGAACGCGAGCGACGGCATCCGCGGAGGCTTGGAAATTAATGAGGCCGTTGAGGTGGCTAAAGCTTTTGAAGCTGCCGGTGCCAGCGCACTGGTGGTAAGCTGTGGTTTTACGGCAAAAACGCCCATTTACATGATGCGCGGCAGGGTTCCCGTCAAAGAGATGGCCGCCAACCAGACGGATTGGCTGCTCAAACTGGGAATGAGTCTGTTTGGCTGGTTCATGGTGCAGCGCTATCGTTTTGACCGCTTGTTCCTGCTAAAGGAAGCCGCACAGGTCAAGAACGCTGTGAACATCCCCGTGATCTACATAGGCGGGGTGCTGCGCCTTGAAGATATACGCTACGTGCTTTCACGCGGATTTGAGTTCGTTGAAGTGGGCCGCGCCACCGTCCGAGACCCTGATTTTGTGAAAAAGATGGAGTCAGGCGAAGTGATCGCCTCAGACTGCGACCAGTGCAACCGCTGCATCGCCACCATGGATGCGGGTGGTGTTTATTGTGTCACTGCTCGTGAAGGAAAATGATCCAGCATTTTGTTTGCGTATTACAACAAATCCCGATATTATTATGTATCGGGATTTGTTTTATCTTTTGACGAAATACACTATAATCTTATTAATTCGAATTACAACTGCTTTATTGAGGAAGACTTGGACAGCATTGACGTGTTGCTTGTAGATGATGACGATATCATCGTTACCACCCTTGAAAGGTGTTTGCGACGTGAAAGTTTTACCGTCAAAACTGCTCACTCAGGTATGCAGGCTTTGCAATTGCTGCGCAGGCAGGTTCCAAAGGTCATTCTTCTCGATGTCATGATGCCCGGTATGGATGGATACGAAGTCTGCCGTGAGATCCGTGCGGATAAAAAGCTTTCAAACCTCCCCGTCATCTTCTTGACTGCCAAAACCACCGAAACCGACCATATTGCCGGATTTAAAGCAGGCGGCGATGATTATATTAATAAACCCTTTAACAGCGAAGAACTGGTTTTACGCATCAAGGCCATGATCAGGCGTTCACAGGACCACAAGAAAGCCAGCCGCAGAAACAAAGACGATTCAAGGGTGCATGAATCGAAGTTATTTGACAACAGCCGGGTTGCGCAGCCGATCATAGAGCTTAAAGGTTTTAAACTTAATATTCTCACTTTTGAATTGCTCTTACCCAGTAACAAGAAATTATTGCTTACTCCGATCCAGTTTGACCTGCTCTTTAATTTTATGACACATCCTGGAGATATCTTTTCTCCATCCGCCTTGTTAAGTATTATCTGGGATTACCCGCCGGAAACAGGGAGTTCTGACCTGGTGCGTGTGCATATCAAGAACCTGCGTATGCGCATTGAAGAAGATCCCACCTGCCCGGCATTCATTGAAACGATCCCGGGCTACGGATACACCATTCGGCCTTAATCAAAAAGAGGAAACCTGATCTGGTTTCCTCTTTTTGATATTCAAATCATCTTCAGTGATTCTTTCTACTCATCACCCATATCAGGTTTTTCAACTGTAATACTAAAGGAGAGCACAACCACACCGAGGGCCAGGGGAATATACCAGAATGGTGTATAGGTGGTCAGTAAAGCCTCGTTCGTGATCAGATCTAAACCGAGGATCGACATTCTGTTGTACATCACAATTCCCAACAGTACCATAATAATGGAAACTGCCACGAGCAGCCAGCTTCTCACACTGAAGGGTGGTGCACCTTTGGTTTGCGGTAAAACCGCACCCTTGGAACGTCCGTTGAC
>DAIEPS010000174.1 GCA_027348305.1 Anaerolineaceae bacterium
GCGGAGGCGCGCATTGTCATTGCGAGCCCTGCAAAATAATAATCAATAATAATCGTGGAACGTCAGGGCGAAGCAATCCCCACCAGGGTTTGTCTATTACATCAATCCGAATTCGCGTCTACAAAAATATCCTTCCTTTTCGTTTTCGCTTGACCATCCCCCTGCTCTTTGATAAAATACTTCTCGCAAGGCGACGTGGCCAAGTGGCAAGGCAAGGGTCTGCAAAACCCTGATCATGGGTTCAAATCCCATCGTCGCCTCAGACGAGCAATGATTAGACCAAGTCCCCGAATTCTGGTAAAAGAATTCGGGGACTTGCAATTAATCATGGGTTCCAACACACCCTTCGGAGCATATATCCCATCGTCGCCTCTCTAAGACCCACCTTGAAAAGGATTTTTCTAACCTTTTCAAGGTGGGATTTATTGCCTATTGAAATATCTCTAATAGCTTATTTCCGAAAATCGGAAACCTTCATGGTTTTTGACCTACCTTCCCAAATTTCGTATAATCCTTCTATGGAAATCACCTTCGAAAGCGGATTGATTGTTGTCTCTGTTTTAATCTTGCTCAGCGTCATGGTGAGCAAGATATCAGACCGGTTTGGGGTGCCGCTGCTGCTGCTCTTTCTGGGCATCGGTATGCTGGCCGGCTCTGAAGGCTTCGGAGGCATCTACTTTGACGACCCCCACATCACCCAGTACATCGGCATCACGGCATTAACCATCATCCTCTTTTCAAGCGGACTCGATACCCCCTGGAATTCCGTCAGATCCGTGGTCAAGGAGGGCATCAGCCTGGCTACCATCGGCGTGGTGGTGACTGCCGGCATCTTCGGGGTTTTCGCCTACCTGATCCTCAAACTGACTCTGATCGAGTCGCTGCTCATCGGTGCCATCATCTCCTCCACGGATGCAGCCGCGGTTTTTTCCATTTTACGGTCGCGCGGCGTGAACCTCAAAGGCCGCGTGACACCTCTGCTCGAGCTGGAATCCGGCAGCAACGATCCCATGGCAGTCTTGCTTACCATTACGCTAATTTCTTTTCTCACCGACAAAAACACCTCGTTCGTGACCGCGATAGGATTGCTCCTGCTTCAACTTGTGGTGGGTGTCATCATCGGCTGGGTAATGAGTAAGGTTTCTCTTTACTTGATAAACAAGATCAAACTAGGCTACGAAGGTCTTTATCAGATCCTGATCATCGGGCTGCTCTTCCTCACTTTTGGAGCATCCACCCTGCTTAAGGGCAGCGGATTTTTGTCGGTCTACCTGTTGGGCGTGTTATTGGGCAAGGAAGATTTTCTGCACAAGCGCAGTGTCTTGCGCTTTTTTGACAGCACAGCCTGGTTTTCGCAGATCATCCTCTTCCTGACACTTGGGCTGCTGGTCTTTCCTTCCCGCCTGGTGCCTATCATGCTGCCCGGGCTGGGAATGGCACTCATCCTGATCTTCGTGGCCAGACCGGTTGCCATTTTTCTGGCATTGGCGCCGTTTCGATTCACAGTGCGCGAGAAGCTGTTCGTCTCGTGGGTCGGATTGCGCGGCGCGGTGCCCATTGTATTGGCCACCTATCCCCTGGTGGCCGGCATCATTCATGCCGACCTGATCTTCAATATCGTTTTCTTTGTGGTGGTCATCTCCGTATTAATGCAGGGCACACTGTTGCCCTGGGTTGCCAAAAAACTGGCGCTTGAAAGCAGCGAGCCACCAAAAAAGAAAATGCCGCTTGAAATTGTCGCAGGCGAGATGATCCCCAGCGAGCTCAAGGAAATTGAAATTCCAGCCGATTCCGCCGTGGATGGCAAAACCATTGTTGAACTTAATTTGCCTCCAGGCTACCTGATCGTCTTGATCTCACGCGCGGGAGCGTACATCCAGCCTACGGGGAACACGATGTTGAAATCAGGGGATCGTCTGCTGTCATTAACTGAAAAAGATGCCCTTAAAAAAGCCAGGGGAATTCTGTGTAATAAATGTAACTGATTTGGTCATGTCTCCGATTTCTTTTTCCAGAAATCGGAGACATGCAATAAGCTAATTTCTACAAAGCAAGTCATAAAACCAAATTCCGTTGTCTTTTTCTAGAAATCGAAGTCTTGTTATTAATCTACTTCAAAAGATCAAGTCTCGGAATTCTGAAAAAAGAATTCCGAGACTTTTGAATAATCTCCTCTGGTTTTTATGAGCATAATTAGATCAAGATCCGATCTCCTTTTCCAGAATTCGGTGACTAAGTTCTAATCACTTATTTCTCGCCCGGTGCACCAGTTCGTCAGCCCTGGCGTTTAAGCGGTTGGACGAATGCCCTTTGACCCACTGCCAGTTGACCTTGTGCGGTTTGGCGGCGGCCAGCAGTTCCTTCCACAAGTCCACGTTAAGCACGGGGCCGCTGCTGCCGCGCCAGTTCTTGCGCAGCCAGCCGGGTATCCACTCGGTCATACCCTTTTGCACATACGTTGAATCTGTATGCAGCGTCACAATGGACGGCTCTTTTAGCGCCTTCAGCCCCTGGATGGCCGCGGTAAGTTCCATGCGGTTGTTGGTGCTGTCTGCATCGCAGCCTGACAATTCAGTGGTCTTTCCGTTAATCTGGATGATCGCCGCCCAGCCTCCGCGGCCGGGGTTCGGGTCGCAGCCGCCATCTGTGTAAATGGTCACAATGGGGGCGCTCATGGTTTACGGGCCGTGAGTTCTTTGATCGTTGAGTCAAGTTGGTAAAGCAAATCAGGGATCTTATCCGCCGTAAACTCCGGCTTGAACAAATAGGTTCCGGCATCTTCAAGCACCATGTGCACGATGCCTTCATCGGCTTGAACGGGCATGGATCTCGCCTGCGGCAGGAGTGAAAGCGCCGTCTTCCACTGCGGATAACTGTCTTCAAATGTCGCCATGTATTCCAGCACTTTGGTGCCCAGGGGCAGGCTGCCCGAGGTCTGCAGCAGGCGCGCCTGGTTGGCCGGCTGCGACATCCAGCGGACGAACATCCACGAGGCCAACTCTTTTTGGGCGTCCGACTTCAACACGCCGAAGGTTAATCCGCTGGTCAGCAGCGCAGAATCCCCACCCGGATAAGTCATCACCTGCCACTCATCCTCTATTCCGCTGCGTGCGAACGCCGCGGTTTGGGGCAGAATATCCTGTGTAGATCCGCTGTAAACCAGGGCCTGGCGGTTGGCGAAATAGTCATAGGGTTCGGGCGTGCGTCCCGACCAGGCACAAGCGCTGGCCTGCAAATTGAAAAGGTAGGTAAATCCCGTCTTGACCTTGGGGGTGTTCCATTTCTGCACGGGTACCATGAGATCTACAGCACCGAAGGTGTTAAGCCAGCTCAAAAGCGTCGCCGCGTCTGAACTGACGATCCATCCCCCCAGTCCGTCATTAAGATAGTCCGCGTCTTTGCGCAGCAGTGTGTTCGCGGCGCAGGTTTGCAACCTGAAGGCTTCGCTGGTTTTGGGTGGGCTTGTAAAGCCAAGTTCCTTCGCCCAGGTGGTGTTGTAAAACAGTACTGCCGCGGATTCCTGTGCAGGAATGCCGAAGAGTTTACCTTCGATCAGGTTTTCATTCCAAAAAACGGGTTGAAAATCTGCGCGTTCATCCTTCGAAAAACCAACTTTGGCAGAAGCCGCATAAGGGTTCAGGTCCACCACCGCGGATTGGTTCTGGTCCTGGTAGAGCAATTCATAGACCGGAAGCGTCGCCACGTTGACCGAACCGCTCTCACTGGCGCGCAGATCCTGGATCGCAAGGCCAGTGGAACCCGGTTCTCGGATGACCACGTTGATGCCCCACTCATTGAGTTGGTTGAACTCGTCCACCAGCATGTCCATCACGCGGCCAGTTTCGCCCGAAACTGGCCG
>DAIEPS010000175.1 GCA_027348305.1 Anaerolineaceae bacterium
CTGAACGATGACGATGCCACCATTTCGATGAACGGCTTGAGCCATCGAAAGCATCTCGCCAAAAACTGCTTCACGCTCCATGGTGACATTTCCATCTTCATCGGCGGTTGTTCCACGTAAGAAGGCGATATCAACCTGGTAGGGTTTATAAAAGATCCAATCTTTCCCATCCAAATTAACAATTTTCACGAGTTCTTCGGTGGCGCACTTACTTTGACGCCCGCCACCCATACGCGGATCAACAAAAGTGTGCAAACCCACTTGCGAGAATAAGCCAGGTCTACCGGCTGCCATCTCACGAATCAATTCAGATAATGCACCTTGAGGCAGCGTGTAAGCCTCGACGGTGTCTTCTTCAGCTCGCACTTGAAACGCCGGGCTGTTGACCAAGGCACCGGTCACAATCCGTTTTACCAGGCCTGGATGAGCCAAATGACCCACACCCTGGCTTACGTTATCACCCACGCCAACCGGATGAAGAAGAGTTAGGTTTTTTGGGTTTTTTTCAACAAGAAAACGGTTCTCGAGTGCAACGATCAATGCCTCAGGAATAGCGTGACCTCCACCTGATCCGCCGATCATTACCGTATCACCGTCATGAATATAACTTACCGCTTTTTCAAAAGAAACAACTTTCAATTTCTTGCTCCTTGGTAAAAGAATATCCTTTTACTTTTGCATTTCTTTCTTGATGCGTTTCACTTCATCCGCTTCAGGGCGGGACTTGTAGAATTCATCCAACGGATAGCAGCCAGAGACCATGCCCTTGCGCGGAGCAGTGGTGCAGTCACTGAAGGTTCGGCAGATATGATTGCGTACCAATGGTCGGCCCGCCAATACGTCAGCAGGCAATTCAGGGTAAGAAAGAGTGGATCTTCCCAAGCCCGCAAAATCGATCAAGCCCGCCTTAACCACTGCCTGCGCTACATTGGGCGTCCAGTCTTGCAGATAGCTATACCCAGAACCCACACAAGCGAGGTTGGGGACTGCATTCTTTAACTCTCCAGCAATTTTTATATGCCGCGCCACACCCACGATCGGATCTTCAGGAGGCAAATAACCATCACTTGGAGGATAATACGCCGGTCGGGTCAAATGCGGATTGTAATACGGGCTGGCTGCCGAGAAGTTCACCAGTTCAACACCGATCTCTTCCATCATTTTCATCAATGCAATGGGTTCATCCAGCTTGATGGAACCCGGTTTATCAGGGTCCCCGCCAAACGCATATGGGTAGCGTCCCTTGTCATCCACATAATCCACCATGCGGCCTACGTTCTCTTCATCCGGTCTGAAGGGCGGCATGTCAAAGCTGCTGAAACGGACTCCGATGATCAGCCCCGGACATTCCGATTGAATGCCCTTGATGATCTCTCGCATGAAGCGGGTGCGGTTTTCAAAGCTCCCGCCATATCTTCCAGGACGTTCAACTGCACTCAGAAACTCGTGCCCCAGGTAGCCGTGGCAGTGTTTCACATCCACGAACTCAAAACCAATGGCCTGTGCCCGTTTGGCTGCGCGAACATAGTAACCGATCAGGTCATCCACCTCGGCATCCGTGAGCACCGGATAGTCTGGTGCAATGCCAAACTGCTTATCCAGCACCGGATGGTGATAGGCGATCTTCGGTTCCAACTTCGTTTTTATATTCGGTCGGCAGAACCGCCCTGAATGAGTAAGCTGTAACCCCACCAGCAGGTCATCCACTTGCCCATAATGATTTAAATGTTCATTTACCAGTGAGAGTCGCAAATCTTCGATCTCACTCATGTTCTCGTCCAGCATCATCAACTGGTTCGGGTTAGCCCGACCATCTGGTCTCACTGCCGCCGCTTCACCACCCCAGATCAGTTTTGCACCACTCACGCCAAAGTTCTTCCAACGCCGGGTCACCAAATCAGTGGGTTTGCCATCCGTCCCCGCATCCCAGCCTTCCATGGGCTGGATGCAGAAGCGGTTTCCTATCTTCTTGCCGCCCTTCAACACGAATGGCTGGGCCAGTGCTCCAGACGGTGCTGGCACCACCTCTGTATCGATCGGAATTTCAATATTTTGTGAAGCAACATGGTTGCGGAATACTTCAACCGTCTTCATCCGTGCAATGTGTGCATACGCTGTTTTCATTGTGATCAACCTGTTCATGCTATGACAGGTTTTCCAGCCCGGACCTTTTGGATCCAACCCAGAACCTGTTTCACGTTCTTTGTTATCTCGGCATAATTACCTGATTCCAATGTTTCTTTAGGGAACAACTTGCTGCCCATGCCAACACAAGCAACACCGGCTTTTATCCAAGTAGTTATACTTTCTTCGGTAGCATCCACTCCGCCGGTAGGCATCAAACGACTCCAGGGCAAAGGTCCCAGCACATCCTTCACAAATGCGGGTCCTCCCACCGATCCTCCCGGAAAGATCTTGCAGATCTCCACTCCCAGTTCTTCTGCCATCGATATCTCTGTGACGGACCCACATCCGGGGCTGTAGGCTACTTTTCTTCTGTTGCACACCTTCGCCACTTCCGCGTTCAGGGCCGGGCCCACGATAAAGTTCGCGCCCAACTGGATATAGAGAGCCGCAGTCGCAGGATCAATGATGGACCCCGCCCCCAGGATCACGCGTTCATCCCCCTTAAACCGGGTTATCAACTCGCGAAACACTTCATGCGCCTGGTCTCCACGGTTGGTAAATTCAAAGCAGTGGGCTCCGCCCTCTGCACATGCTTCAATCACTTTTACTGCAACTTCTATGTCTGCGTGGTAGAAAACAGGCACCATTCCCGTTTCGATCATGCTGTTCAAGACTTTCAGACGCGAATATTTTGACATTTCTCACTTCCTTTTCGTTTTTAGCGGCTCACACGTCCTGATCCATCACCCTTCATCAACTTCTCCACCTCGCCTTTTGATACCAGGTTGAAATCTCCAAACACGGTATGCTTGAGCGCAGAAGCAGCAATTGCAAAATTCAATGCCTGCTGCGGATCGTTGGGATAAGTGTTCAATCCATAGATCAACCCACCCATAAAGCTGTCTCCACTCCCCACCCGGTCCACGATATCTGTAATGTCGTAGATAGGTCCGGTGATGGTCTTGCCAGCATGCCATAGAACTGCACTCCAGGTATTGTGTGAAGCCGAAAATGAACTGCGCAATGTTATCGCGATGGTTTTCAGATTCGTGAATTTCTTCGATAAGGATTCACATACAAACTGATATTTGTCTGCACTTACCTTGCCGTGGGTGACATCGGTTTCTGGGGCTTGAATGCCAAACACTTTCTCGGCATCTTCTTCATTGCCAATTGCCACATCAGCGTATGCCACCAGTTCTTCCATAACCTCTGAGGCCTTCTTGCCCCACTTCCACAACTTGGCTCTGTAATTCAAATCACATGAGATGGTTAATCCCATTTCTTTTGCAGCCTTAACGGCTTCAAGGCATACAGCCGCTGCGCCCTCAGAAACTGCAGGAGCAATACCCGTCCAGTGGAACCAGCCTGCATCTTTGAAGATCTCTTTCCAATCAAACATGCCTGGAGTAATCGTGGCAAACGCAGAATCCGCCCGGTCATAGATAACCTGACTGCCGCGCATCACAGCGCCGTTCTCTAAAAAGTAGATCCCCAGCCGGTTGCCACACCGCTGGATATAGTGCGTGCCGACACCGTATTGCCTCAAATATTGCAGACAAGATTCACCCATATCATTCGCCGGCAGCCGGGTTACAAATTCTGTTTCCAATCCATAATTGGAAAGCGAGACTGCCACATTGGATTCGCCACCGCCATAGGTGACATCAAAGGTTCTAGCCTGGCTCAGCCTTAATTGATTTGGTGGAGAGAGAC
>DAIEPS010000176.1 GCA_027348305.1 Anaerolineaceae bacterium
CCAAACCACTCGCGGATCGTAGCGGTACTGGTACCTGCCGATCTCGAGATCGTCACACTGCCAATCAATGGGTGCATCTTCGAGCTTCCAGTCAACACCGTTGTCGCTGAATCCGCGGTGCAGATTCATTTCACGCTTTTTGTTATCGCACCTGAAAACACCTGCAAACTTGCCTTTGAAGGGCACCACCGCACTGTTGAAAATACTGTTGGAGGATGGGATCAAATCCCGCGGGATGATCGGGTTGGCCGAATAGCGCCAGATGATCTCAGAGTTGCCTGCTGGCCTTTCCTGCCAGGGGATATTGGGTAACGCATTTGAACCAGTCATGAGATTTAGCCCTTTCCTGTATAAAGAATAGTCACGAAACAAACCGGATATTGACTCTCGAATTAATTGATGTATACTGATTTCTGGAAGCGCTTCCATTATAGCATAATCCAAATAAATTCCAAATTACCGGATGAAACTTGTGAAAAACGTACAGGATCAAAGAGTCAGTAACCTAACACTTGATGATATTGCCAGACTGGCCGGCGTTTCACGCTCGACAGTTTCACGGGTGGTCAATGAACATCCGAGCGTCAAAAAGGATGTACGACAACGTGTTCTGGATATTATCGAAGAGAACCATTTTCACCCCAACGCAGCCGCCAGAACCCTGGCCATGCAGCGTTCCTGGACCATAGGATTGATCCTGCCCCACAGTGTCAGCACCTTTTTCACCGATCCGTACTACCCCAATCTTCTGATGGGCATCGCCAAAGCCTGCAATCTTTACAGCTACACCCTGGCCCTCTTTTTGGTTAGCACCAAGGAAGATGAAGAAAACGTCTTTCCGCGCGTCGGACGTAAAGGGTTTCTGGACGGCGTGATCGTACAATCCGGTCACCACGGCGACCAGGGCATCATCGGCAGAATGATCGACCAGAAGATACCTCTGGTTGTGGTGGGCCGCCCCTTCCGCTCGGATAACGTAACTTATATCGATATAGACAATATCAGCGCAGTCAAGTCAGCCGTGAATTACCTGTGTAAAACCGGTTGCCGCAAGATCGCCACCATCACCGGACCCATCGACAGCACTGTTGGCATCGACCGGTTGGAAGGGTACCGTCAGGCCATCCGGGAACAAAACGGTCAGGTGGATGAATCTCTGGTTGTGGAGGGTAATTTCACCGAAACCGGCGGCTTTATTGCCATGCAGAAATTGCTCCCCTTTAAGCCGGATGGTGTCTTTGCCGCTTCAGATGTGATGGCGGTTGGCGCCATGAGAGCCGTTGAAGAGGCCAACCTGCGCGTTCCCGAGGATATTTCAATAATTGGTTTTGACGACCTGCCGGCTGCGTCCTACGGCAGCAATCAGCTTTCCACCGTCAGGCAAAATGTGCCCGAATTGGGGCTGCGCGCAGTCGAATGCCTGATCGAGCAAATCGGTGATGACAGCATCGCACCACACGGCGTTATGATGGATACAGAACTGATCATTCGGAAATCCTGCTTCCGTTTGGCACCCATCGATCAAACCGGCGTCAAGTAAACAACATGAGATTATTGCATTGGGCGAGGAATTGTTTTTGGACCTATTCTCTTGTAGAATCAATAGGATGCTACGCATCATAGCATCTTCTTCCAGATCGACCAATAAAATCCGTCTTTCCAGCGGATTTTATTGGCTTAATGAATAAGAATCACAATTCAAACGATATTCATATCAATATGCATGATAATGATCGAATATCTGCTTAATTGCATGGCACCAGGGATAAATTATGACCAACATCTTGGAAGTGGAAGATCTCTCCAAAAAATATAACGATTATTATGCGGTATCGCCGGTAAGCTTTTCTCTCAAACCGGCAGAGATCGCGGTGCTCACCGGCCCGAATGGATCGGGTAAAACCACCCTGTTCTCGTGCCTGACCGGCTTGATCCATTCAAGCAGCGGCACGGTTAAGGTGGCAGGGTTTGACCTGTATCAAGACGAGGTGGAAGTACACCGGCGCATGGCCTTTGTGCCGGATGTGCCGCGCTTCTACACAGAATTGACAGCCTGGGAACATCTCGAGTTCATCGCTTCCGCCAATAACCTGGATAAGGAAGAAATTGAAAGTAAGGGGAAAAAGAGCTTTGAAGACCTGGGGCTGTGGGAGGCACGCAGTCTCTTTCCGCATAATTATTCAAGGGGCATGCGTTTGAAACTCGGCCTGGCCATGGCGTTCATCCGACCCTTTGATGTGCTGCTGTTGGACGAACCCACCTCCGCCCTGGATGTTGAAAGTGCTGATTTTTTCATTGGGTTACTACGCTCGTTCCGAGATCAAGGAAAAACCATTCTCCTTTCCACTCACGACCAGCGGTTGATCGAAACTTTGTCAGACCGGCAGTTTTATATCGCCAACGGCATCATCAAGGAAGCATAAGTTGAAAGCAATAAGTTGGCTGCGTTCTAAGCAGGAAGAAAACGAGCTGGGTTACTGGCTCTCTTTTGTTGCTTATGATCAAAGCGACCGTTCTCTGATCAATAAAGCCTATTTACTTTACCTGGTGATCTTCTTTTTCATCTGGTTTATGATGGTGTTCTTCTTCTTTGCCAAAATCGGCGGAATGGCATTATCGCTTCTCAACCCTGGTCAAACTGCGAATACCACTGTAACCATCGAATGGGTGGTTCTGGCATGCTGGAACATATTCGGGCTTTTCAAATCTGCCAGAAGAAGCCCGATCGTATTCTCTGAAACAGACCAGGCGCTGGTCTGCCAAACCCCGGTCAATCGCCGTGCGCTCGTCATGCGCTGGCTGTGGATGCCCTGGTTCAAGAGTGCTCTATTATTCTGGATCATGGCGCTCGTCCTCGGGTTTTCCACCGCCGAAGTCCATTACGCGGGTACGGATCCCTCCAATGCCTTTTTCAGTTATGTGGGCTTTGGCATAAGAGCCCTGGTCCAGATCATTCCGATCCATCTGGCATTCTACGCATTTCAATGGGCGGTTGGCGTTTTTCGCCTGCACAAGAACGATCAAAAAGACTGGATCATCTTCCCTGCCATTGCGCTTGGGTTGATCCCCCTGGCACTTATTATCTTCAACAATCTCCTTTATTCCAATTATGGTTCGACGCCATTAAATTTCTTTATGAGCCCCGGCTATATCAACGGCTCAGCGCCTTCTCCGCTTCTTTCAGGCATTTTTTTTGCCCTTCTAATGTTAATCCTCCTGTTCCTTGTTTCGCGTCATTTCAACCTGAACCGTGCAGCACAAGAGACCACTGAGATCGAACTGATATCCTCCGCTGCGAAATATGGGTTTACTGAACTTGTCGAACAGCGGCGGCTGCAAAACAGGCTTACCAGCCAACGTAAAGTATCGTTGGGCCGTAGGCATAGAGGCAGTGCTGTGATCCTCTGGAAGAACCAGCTCCAGACCCTGCGCGGATTCACCTGGAAGCAGCTTCTGCCATTAACCACAGTTTTCGGCATCTTCCTAGGCCTTCCTTTGATCCCAGGGCTTTTAAGCAAACTGCTGGCGCTTTTCTTTTTGGTATATCAGATCGGCCCAATCATGATCCCACGCCTGCGCAGCGATCTGGCTTGCTGGCCAATTTTGCAGCAGCTTCCCATCCGTAAACCAAAGGTTCTGATCTATGATCTGTTGTCCACCCTGCCCATGCTGTTTGCCATCTGCCTGCTCGGGCTTGCAGGCTCTGCTTTCATTTCCCATACCTTCGCTTTCAATTTTTTACTGATCCTGCCCGGCCTTCTCGCGATCATTGGCTGTGCTGCTGCCATCGATA
>DAIEPS010000177.1 GCA_027348305.1 Anaerolineaceae bacterium
GTATATTGCTGATGGGAAGTGAACGCGAGGGATTGCCCGAACCCCTGGCCGCAATCTGTCAGGACGTAGTCTCCATCCCCATGTTGGGAAACGCTGATTCACTCAACCTGGCTGTGGCATCTTCCATCGTCTTGTATGAGATCGCCTGGCAGCAGCAGGCGCATTGAAAGGGTCATTATGATCGCATCCATTGAAGGAAATGTAACCCAGATATTGGAAGACAGCCTTGTGATCACTGTCTCAGGCATTGGTTTCAAGGTATATGTCCCTTCCAATGTCAGCAGGGATGTTGAACTGCATCATGTCATCGCACTTTACACTTACCTCTCGGTCAAGGAAGATTCCTTGACGCTTTTCGGTTTTGAAACCATTGAAGAGCGCGATATGTTCTTGCTGCTCTTGAGCGCCAACGGGGTGGGGCCACGCACAGCGCTGGCCATCCTCTCCACCTTATCCCTGGATATTGTGTGCAACGCCGTTATCCAGGAGCAGGCAGACGTCTTCAGCAGGGTCTCGGGTGTGGGTAAGAAAACCGCCCAAAGCATCGTGCTCCAGCTCCAGGGCAAGGTCAAAAAAGGTTCTGCATCACCGCTTGCTGCTATCAAAGACGTGGATGGCGACGTGATTTCCGCCTTGACCAGCCTCGGATACAGTGTGGTGGAAGCCCAAACAGCGTTGCAGATGATCCCGAAGGACGCACCAGACGACCTGGAATCACGGATTCGGCTGGCGCTGCAATATTTTTCTTGATCAAGTCTTGCATAAAGTGTGGTGGGGAAGTCAATATTGCGAGTTTTGACATTTTTATGAAGTAAAATAAATGGTCAAGAGTGATCATTCTTGAATATTTGGAAACTTGAGTTTTCATCTGTAGATAAGATTATGGTGGTCTGGCAGATGAAAGATAATTTTGAAACGTTGAGGAAATTAAAAATATGGCAGGCATAACAAGGGACCTGGGCATTGACCTCGGGACAACCAATACTATATTTGCAGAAGGATCGCAGATCCTGTTGCAGGAACCTACCATCGTGTCGATTGTCATTGATGAAGATAAGATGGTCGAATGGGGACAGGCCGCCAAGAACATGGAAGGCCGAGTGCCGGATACGATCGAAGTGGTGCGACCGCTTCGCCACGGTGTGATCGCGGAATACGAGGTCACCGAGACGTTACTCAAATACCTGACGAAAAAGGTGTGCGGACCGATGCGTTTGTTCCGTCCGCGGATGATGATCACGGTGCCATACGGCGTCACCAGCGTGGAAGGCAGAGCTGTCCATGAAGCGGGGATTGGCGCCGGCGGTCGTGAGGTTTATCTCGTGCCGCAGCCGTTGGCCGCAGCCCTGGGTGTGGACCTGCCTGTCAACACGCCATCAGGCAACATGGTCATCAGCCTCGGCGGCGGGGTCAACCAGGTCGCCATTCTCAGTTTGAACGGTATCGTTTCAGGCGATGCAGCCCGTACGGGCGGCCAGGAACTGGATGAAGCCATTGTCAATTATGTTCGCAAGCGGTTCGGGGTGATCATCGGGGCACCCACCGCAGAACACGCCAAGATTACCATCGGTGCGGCAACCCCTCAAGATCAGCAGTTATCCCTCGAGGTTCAGGGCCAGGATCAGGTCACAAGTCTGCCCAGACCGGTAGTTCTAACCACGGATGATATTGTTGAAGCCGTTCAGGAACCGTTGACCGAACTTGTGAAGATCATCAAAAAAGTCCTAGAACGCACACCACCAGAGTTGGTTTCTGACATCATTGACCGCGGTGCGGCCATGTGCGGCGGTGGGTCGCTGCTGCGCGGCGTGGATAAATTCCTGACACGCGCCATTGGCATCCCGGTGTACATGGTCGATAATCCGTTGACCTGCACGGTGGAGGGCGCCGTCAAAGCACTGGAAATGAAAGACCTGCTCAAGCGCAGTTTGGCTTCTGGTTGATATTAATATTCCAGGAATCTGTACTTGATTCCCGGAATCTAGGGTTTGATCTTATATAAGACCCCCGCGGTTTTGATGATATGACGAAAACTCGACAATCAAACCGCGGAGGTCTTGCATTTCACAGAATCCGAAATCTGGTTTAAGATTTCGGATTCTTGCCCAAAAAAAATACCGGTTATCTGCAGGTGATACCCGGTATCTGGGGTTTGATCTAATTCCTTCTTGAAGACCTTCCGGTCAACAAAAATGCGTAATACAGCACTGTGGTGACGGCTTGCAGTGCGCCCGCCACGTATGTCCATGCCGCTGCATCCAGCACCTTGCTGACACCTTCGTTCTCGCCAGAATAGATGATACCCGAACCTTCCAGCCAGGCTTTAGCCCGGTTGCTGGCATCCAATTCAACGGGCAGGGTAAGCAGGGCGAAGACCGCCGTGGCTGTGAACAAGACGAGACCGATCCAGGCGATTGTTGTGCCAACCTGTGAAGACATGAATAGGCCGATCATAAAGATGATGGGGCCCAGCCAGCTGCCGATCTGCACGGAAGGGACCATGAAACTTCTGATCTTCATCGGACCGTAGTTCTCCTGGTCTTGCAGCGCGTGTCCGCTTTCGTGTGCGGCTACACCGGCCGCTGCCACACTCGGGCTGCGGTAGACGCCGCTGCTCAGGCGCAGCACCTTCTTGGAGGGGTCGTAGTGGTCGCTGAGGTTGCCGGCGACTTCTTCGATCTGGACGGAGTTCAAGCCGTTGCTGTCGAGCATGCGGCGGGCAACTTCCGCGCCGGTCAGACCGGTGGTGGTGCCCACTTTTGAATATTTACTGAAAGCTCCCTTGACCTTTGCCTGTGCCCAAAGACCTAAAAGCAGGGCTGGCAAACTGAAGAGAAGATAAAGTCCGTATCCGCCAAAGTACATTTTTACTCCTTTTAATTCTTTTTCTATCCTGTAATTCTAGCACTTGCGGTTGAAGAAATTGTTAGAAGAATGTAAGCGATATATAAAAAAACTCCCAATAAGGGAGTCAGTGAAAAGTGGTGCGTTTTGCTTATAGGAGTGTCCCCGGTGGGATTCGAACCCACACCAACGGCTTCGGAGGCCGGCACGCTATCCATTGCGCCACGGGGACGAACCGCTTTATTTTACCAGACATTGGCGGTTCGTCCTTTTATTTAATATTATTCAGCGTTCTTCTCGACAACGATAGTGAAATTGGCGGCTAACGCCGCGATTGCACCGATGGCTGCCCATACAGGCAGGAGAATTGTGCCGACAATCCCAACAGTCATGGGGATCTCAATATAGGTGGCACCTTTGTCATCCTTGATGATGATGCGGCGCACGTTACCCTCGTGCAAGATCTCTTTGATCTTTGAGATCATGGCTTCGCCGTTGACACGGAATTCTTCAGTTCTGGTGTTTTCAGTCATTTTTTTATCCTCGAATCGATGTATATAAACAATATACGTTCATCGAGAGATTAAGTTTCAAGAATTCTATTTGGTAAGGATCCATTGAGTTGGAAAAACAAAAGTACCTTCGGCACTCTGCCCGAATTCCGCGGTGGATTCCACGGCATCCAAATTCAGCGGCCCATAGATATGCGGGAACAATTCCTCGCCGCCTATCGTGTTCTCAAATACCAGTTTGGAGGTTAATTTATCAGGGTTGATCCCCAGGATCAGCAGTCCGGTTTGGCCGGCGTAGTAGCGTTCGCCGACGCCCGCGATCTGCTCCATCTTGGAGCAGTGGATGAAACCGTCCTGGTCGAAACCTTCTGGCAGATAGCGGCCGTCTTCCTGGCCTTTTTTCCATGCAGCAGGGTTG
>DAIEPS010000178.1 GCA_027348305.1 Anaerolineaceae bacterium
TCCGCGACGGCTGAAGTCAGGCATTCCGTCAGGTTGCAGTGAAGCTCGCAGGGGATCCCGGTGGTATTGGTAAATTGGGAAATTTTAATTTTCAGGTCATCGCTGCATCCGGTGATCTGTCTCTGGCGCAGGTCGTCAATAGCCAGGCGCGCCTCAGAGAGGGTCATGCGGGCGCTTTCCATGGCCTGTTGGATGATCTGGCGGCTGCGCTCGGTCTTGCCGCCTGCAGGATCAGACCTGCCAGGCCCTGAGAAAGCGTGTCATGCAGTTCACGCGCCATACGCTGACGCTCAGAAGCGATGGTTAGATCTTCGACCTGGGCGGCATAATCTGTGAGCTGTTGATTGGTAGTTTCGAGTTCACGCAATAACTTATGAGCTTTCTCATTTGCCCTTGATTGACGAGTATAAAGTTCCACATACATGGCCACAAACACCATCACAGGAATAATTGAAATAAGCCACCACGTCATATTCGATACACCGGCTTTCGAAAAGAAAGCACCAAGTGACAATGCCAAATAATAAGTTGAGATGAGCAGCCCTTTACCGGTCAATCCGTATGCACCAATGGCTTCACCAAACAACGCCATCGCCAAACCAAATGTCAATCCAATATTTTTGGTCAGAAAAATCAAACCAACAATTGTCGCACCCTGGATCATCATATACAGCATGGACCCCATTTTTTTCTTGATGAACCAACTGATCAACCAGTGCGTGAAAATATGCAAAATCATTAACACCGCGATGGGAATGATCTTTTGGATCGAATGCAAGTCAGGTTGGCTGATAATGGTAAAGACGGTTAATCCAGCCAAAACCGTGGTCATGAACCAAAGGAAAATGCGTGTCTCTTTTTCTGTATTAATCAAGGGGGTGGGTGATTTTTCCATAAGTAAATTAATTGTATTCCACCTTTTCTAGTAATGCCACTGCCGCAACGGACACTGTACGAAAGTACAGGTCGAATTCAGCCTATCGGCCAATGGTGAGGAGGAAGCAACGGGCATAAACTGGAATGGACAGATCACTATGAGGAGAAAAACCATGCAACCTGCTCTTTATGTCCAAAATCTTCACAAGACCTTTCGCAACGGTCACAATTTAAAAGCTGTGGATGGTGTCAGTTTTGAAGTAAATCCTGGTGAGATCTTCAGCCTGCTCGGGCCGAACGGCGCCGGCAAGACCACCACCATTTCAATGCTTTCTGCCTTACTGAAACCGGATAACGGCGCGACCGGCGTCAGTGACATCCGCATCATGGGAAAATCACTGCTGGCCGAACCCCTGGCCGCCAAAGCCATGATCGGCGTGGTTCCGCAAGATATCGCTCTTTATCAGGACCTGACTGCCCGTGAGAACCTGGTCTTCTGGGCCAAAATGTACGGCCTGAAAGGTGCTCAATTGAAAACAAGGGTTGCCGAAGTGCTTGAACTGATCGGACTGACTGACCGCGCCAATGACCGCATCAGCAAATACTCGGGTGGTATGAAACGCCGGGTAAACATCGGTGTGGCGTTGCTGCACCAACCCAGTGTGATCTACATGGATGAACCCACCGTGGGCATCGATCCGCAGAGCCGCCGCAGCATTTTGGACGGTGTGATCGCCTTGAAAAACCAGGGCATGACCGTGCTCTACACCACACATTACATGGAAGAAGCCCAGGAACTCTCGGACCGCATCGCCATTATGGATCACGGCAAGATCATCGCCAATGACACACACGAAAACCTGATCCGCCTGGTCGGACAAAAAACGCGTATCTCACTTTCTGTCAACGTTGAACCTGAAACCATGATCGAGCCCTGGAGGGCTTGCAATGGTGTTTCAACCCTGGTCATAGAGGATACAAAGATAAACCTGCTGGTAGATGACTCCAACATCGTTCTTCCACGCCTGTTCGAGACCGCAGCCGCGAAGAATGTACGCATCACTTCCGTGGAGATCCAGGAACCAAACCTCGAAACGGTCTTTTTACACCTCACCGGCCGTGCCCTGCGGGATGCGTAAAGGAGCAGCCATGAAACCCTTCGATATCGCTTTCAAAGATTTGACCCGGTCATTTCGCAGCACTTTTTCTTTGATCTTCATGTTTGGAATTCCTCTGCTGGTTACGGGAATGTTCTTTCTCATGTTTGGCAACGTTAAAGCCACCAACGCCATCAGCATACCCGCGACCAAAGTGGTTGTCGTCAACCTCGATAAAGGAAATGCTCAAACCGGAGCACTTGGTCAAACGATTGTTGAATCCCTGCAGGACAAGCAACTTTCTGGCCTGATGGAAATTTCGTTGATGACCGATGCCGCAGAAGCCAGGAAAATGGTTGAAACCGGCGCATCCGGCGCTGCCATCATCATCCCGGCTGATTTCTCTGATTCTTTTATTGACCCAAATGCACGGGGCGAGATCGAATTCTTACAGGATCCGACCCTGACCATTGGTCCAAAGATCGTTCAAAGTGTATTGAACAATTTGATCGATGCTTATGCAGGCATCAAGATCACCACATCCGAAGCCTCAAAAAAGGTTGCGTCCGGCAGCATGACCAGTGACCAGATCGGTCCATTGGTGCAGAATTACGTCGCGGCGATACATGCCAGCACGGCTGAGGATAAACTGATCCAGCAGCACACACCGGCATCCGCACCGCAGAAAAACGCCGCAGCAGCCCTGATCGGACCGATCATGGCCGGTATGATGATCTTCTTTGCGTTTTTTACCGGGGTGAATACAACGAGCAGCATTTTGCGAGAAGATGAAGAAGGCACATTGCCAAGATTATTTACCACCCCCACTTCACAGTCAGAGATACTGCGCGGCAAGTTTATTGCAGTCGGGCTGACCATTGTGATCCAGGTGGCCGTATTGATCACCTCCGCATGGCTCCTGTTTGGAATTCAATGGGGCTCGCTGCTGCCCTTGATACTCTCATCCCTATGCCTTGTTTGTAGCGCCGGCACGTTTGGCATATTGATCTGCTCCATCATGAAAAACACGAAACAAAGCGGCATCGTCTTCGGCGGGTTGTTGACCGTGACCGGCATGCTGGGCATGATCAATATCTTTACCGGCAACCCGCAAGGCTCCCCACTCGGAATAGTGCCCATGCTCACACCCCAGGGTTGGGTAGCGAGATCCATGCTGGCAACCATGTCAGGAGCATCGCTCTCAAGCATTCTCCCCTTCATCCTTGGCAGTTTCGGCATAAGCCTGATTTTCTTTTTGATCGGCGTCTGGCGTTTTCAGAAACGCTACGCCTGATAAAAACCGAAACTAATACCGGAATTAATAATTTGGAGTTACTCATGTCATCAATCCTAAATATCGCCTCAAAAGACATCCTGCAAATCCTGCGCGATCGAAAATCCTTTTTATTCCTCTTGATCATGCCGATCGCATTCACCATCATGTTCGGATTCGCGTTCAGTGGGACGAATTCACAACCTGCGGACTCACGTTTGCTAGTAGGTTTTGTCAACCAGGACCAATCTTCGACACTAAGCAAGGAACTTGAAACCCAATTGTCAGGCTCATCGGTCATCCGTCTGCAGCCAGGTGAGACCGGCGCGCTTCAAACCAAACTCGAGAAAAAGGACCTCGCCGCAATCGTGATCATTCCACGGGGATACAGCGATTCTCTCTCCAGTGACACTCCCCTACCCCTTATCGTCTGGGCGGATACATCCACAAATGATGGGTTGAGCGCCAAAACCGAGGTCAGTGTTGCTGCAAGCCGTCTTCTGATGGCAGTACAAACTGCCA
>DAIEPS010000179.1:0-3496 GCA_027348305.1 Anaerolineaceae bacterium
CTGCAGATGTCCGTTGAAAGGGTAAATGAGTTGATAACGATTTAATGCGGTTAACGTAGTCCAATAATCCAATGAACCATTCTGCAGCCAGTAGTAGATCCGGGGCAAATGAGTGGCCAGACTATCCGTGTTGTTGATGGGTGTTGTGATCCCGATCGCGAAAAAACCAGCGAATGTTGCCGAAATGAGGGTGAGTGAAATGATCTCGAATTTGGTGAGATGAAAATCCGAGAGATCAAAGACGGATTTAAAGTCTTGTTTTGAGAGTGGAAAAAAGCGATGAATGACCAAAGACAGAACCAGGCAAACGAGGGTTTGAAACCCAATGAAGATCCAGGGATGATCCAGCAAATGCAGAAGACTGAGGCTTTCACACACTAAAACGTTGATCGAGAAGACACTTAAAAAGAAAACCACTAATGCTTTTGAAAATGAAATTTTTTCAAAAATGCGTGAGTAAAGGAAAAGTGAAAAGGCCAAATAGATGATAATGGATGCGAATAACATTGTTCCCAAGAATGGAATTGATGTGGGCGTTTGGATGTGCTAGAGAATTCTACCATTGAATAAATTGATAAAAAAACCCGCCTGATAGGCGGGTTTTCCAATCACTCGTATTTGAACCTTGCGATTCCAACGATAAAAAAGATCAGTGCAAATCCCAGCAGCACACCTGCTTCAGGCAGTACTGCCGTCAAACACTGTCCGCGCAAAACGATATCCAGCAGACCTTGCATGGACCAGGTGGTAGGCAGGATTTTTACGACCTGCTGCACAGTTTGCGGGAAGAGTTCAAGCGGGTACCAGCAGCCGCCCATTAACGCCATGACCATACCGAACATAATGCTCAGACCGCTGGCCTGACCTTCAGTTTTTACAAAGGCTCCCATCATGGTACCCATGGCGGCAGCGGCCAGCGCCGATGAAATCAGAATGACTGCCAGAGCCAGGGGAGCATGGCCCCAGTTAAGCTTCATAACAAAGATCCCAAAAAGTACCAGCAAGACCATTTGCACCAGAGCGGTAAGCACCTGTCCAAAAATTGTGCCGGCCAGGTAGAGCCCTTTGCTGGTGGGGGTGGTAAGAATACGGCGCAGTGTTCCCTTTTGGCGTTCGTATGCGAAAGTGCCAGAAAGTCCGATCAATGGGATAAAGACCCAGGTGACCAACTGTCCTGCGCTGGCGTTTGAACGCGGATCAAATTCGATGGAATCTTTGGTATTGCCTTTTACTTCTTTAATGCGATTCGGAGATTCCGCCATTAATGTTTGAGCTTCTTTGAGGGAAGAATCAAAAAAGGCCTGACGCGCAATCTCTGATTCAAATTTAAAACCGGGTAAACTTTCAGCCTGGGCCACGCTCGTGTTGGCTATATCCACCACGCTGCTTACCCGCGAGAGTACAGCCTGAACGGCCTGCTGGGCGATCAGGGCATCAGTATTATTCGGTAATTGTCGCAGTTCAAGTTCTGCTTTTTGATCAAGCAAACTTTGCTGAGTAAAGTTTTGAGGGATGACCAGAACTGCTGAGATCTTTTTTTGATCCAGGGTCGAGGTCGCTTCTTCAAGCGTCTTCAACTCAATTAACACCGATGAGGAAGCATCCAAAGTGGTGATTAGTGTTTCAGATAAAGAATTCTTAGCCTGGTCGACCACGATCATTTTTATACGATCATCACTCGATGGGCCAGTGCTGGAACCGATCACCAGGGTAAAGATAATTGGAAGCACCAGGAAGAAAAGCCATTCCATCGGGCTGGTGAAACGGACAAGAGTATCTTTGAGTGCGATGGCGAATAGTTTTTTCATGTTCTCTTCCTATTCCTTTCCAATTCCGCGGCGGCTGAAGAGCACTACGGAAACCAGAAAGAGGACGGCAGCCATGATCAACAGCGCAATGACAGGGGTCATAATGTTGGCCATGTTACCTCCCATGGCCAGAGTGGTGAATCCATCCAACCCCCAGCGGTTGGGTGAAATTCGGCTGAACCACTGCACCCAATCTGGCATTACTGCCACGTTGGTAAAACTGCCGCCTAAAATTCCGAAGATCAACATGATGGCCGTACCAACAGCAGACACCTGGCCTGAAGTCTTGAGCAGGGCAGCCAGCAAGATGCCCCAGCCGGTGGCAGCGAGTGCAGCAGCAGCCACAAGAACGAATACAGCCAGCGGGTCGCCCCAATCCAATTTAAAGAGCAGGGTGGTACCGATGATAAGGATCAGCATTTGAGCCAATCCGGTTAAAAAGATGCCAAATACCTTGCCGCCTAGAATTTGAAAAGATGAGGTTGGTGAAATAAGCATGCGCGGCAGAGTGCCGCCGATTTTTTCCGCCAGCAGGGTTCGACCGCCGTTACTGACTGTATACATCAGGAACATTAAGGCCATGCCGGGTGCCAAAAGGGCAAGCATATTGAACTTCACTTGAGTCCCTGTTGCGGTAACATTATTTAACTTAATAGAAGAATTGTTGCTTTGAACGGCTGTTTGAGATTCTCCAACGGCTTGACCAACCGCCAAAGCCTGGGAGGGGTCAATGGCGCCGCTTTCGAGCAGTTGTGTCACGGCAACAGTCCCGCTGACACGGCCGACTTCCACCTGACTGATGAATTGTTCAAGCAGGTTCTTGACAATGCCAACCCCAGTGGGCGCTGTCGGATTGCCATAAAGTTCGATCTGGACTGGTTCATTTGGAAGGCTGATACCGTCAGGAGGGATGATGGAGGTGGTAAACCCTGCGGGGATATATACCACGGCAACGGTTTTATTGTCATCCACCAGTTTCCGCGCGGCGGTGAGGTCAGTCATTACCTGGGGTTCAAGCAGGTCAGCGAGTTGATCAGACCTTACCATTTCAACGAATGCATTACCAAGCTTGCTGCCGTCATCGTTCACAACGACCATGGGCATGTCGAGAATACCTGAATCAGATTTGCCTGAGAAACTGCCTGTGGCCAGGCCGAGCCCAACTGTGAGTGCGAACGGTGCAAGGAGCATGAAAATAAGTGCAGTCCGGTCGCGAAATATGAGTAAGACATCCTTGAAAGCGATCAAGAGTAATTTGCGCATAGTCAATCTCTAATCGCGTAAAGCCCGGCCTGTGAGACTCAAAAAAACTGTCTCAAGGTTGGGCTCACGAATGTCAATGGATCTGATTTTGATTCCCAGGTTATTGGCGTGGGTAACAACTGGTGCCAGCAATTCTTCGGCTGACGGGGTAATGATTGAAACTTCATGATCGGTCACTTCGGCTTTGATGACGCCTTTGACTTTACGGACTTCCACAGCCAGAGTCTCAGGATTGGCTTCTTCACTGACATGCAAGATCAGTGTGTCTGTTTCACCGACGGATCTGTTCAACTCGTCTTGCGTGCCAATGGCAATCAAGTCGCCATGATCAATGATTCCCACCCGGTTCGAGAGTTCTTCTGCCTCTTCCATATAATGGGTTGTCATGAAAATTGTCACATTATGTCTTTTAGGAAGTTCGGTGA
>DAIEPS010000179.1:3506-3764 GCA_027348305.1 Anaerolineaceae bacterium
AATTCTTTAACGGAATCCAAAATGGCGCGTCGTGATTGGGGATCAATACCTACCGTGGGTTCATCCATAAAGAGCAATTTCGGCTGATGCAGCAATCCGACGCCAATGTTGACACGGCGTTTCATGCCGCCTGAATATGTTTTAATTTTGAGTTTTGCTTTGTCAAGCAGGCCGATCTGTTCCAACACTTCATCGACACGGATCTTTAATGCTTTGCCAGACAAGCCATACATCTGTCCCCAGAAATTAAGGTTTTCA
>DAIEPS010000017.1 GCA_027348305.1 Anaerolineaceae bacterium
CGATCGCAGTAATGACATCGCCGCCGATCATGACACGTTTTGCATTGATGATCACCGGTTTGTAGCTTCCGATGAGTCCGGCCATGTCAGCAGGTCCGCCGGTAACCACTTCCTGAAGCAAAACACCTTTTTGATCAGCAGGCAGCCCCATTTCTTTTGCGATGGCAGAGGTCATGGGAGTTACCGCAATACCCATCCAGGCTGATGTGGAGGAATTACTCTGTGAAGAGGGATTGGTCTGGCTTGAAACCTGCTCGACGGTGCTTGGGCGGGCCATCACAATTGCTTCAAGTGTTTTCTCGGAACCATCTCTCAGGACGGTAAGTTTTACGGGTTGCCCGACTTCGGTATCGCTGGAGAGGTAAGAGATCAAATCGTCGATTGAGTTGAGTGCCTGTCCGTCGATGGCGGTGATGATGTCGCCGCCGACCTTGGTATCGACACCGTTAAGGGTGACATCTTTACTGCTGCCAACCAGTCCGGCTTTATCAGCAGGGCCGTCTTTGGCAACTGCGACAACCAATACGCCACGTTGATTGCTATCTACGTTCATGGCGGTGGCCAGGTCAGGGGTCAGGGTGGTGCCGGTTATTCCGAGGTAAGCGTGTTCATACTTACCAGTCTTGATCAAAGCGGGGATGACCTTGTTGACGGTGCTTGAGGGGATGGCGAAGCCGATGCCTGCATTTGAACCCGAAGAGGATTCGATGGCGGCGGTGACGCCGATAAGTTGACCTTGGTCATTCACCAGCACACCACCTGAATTGCCGGGGTTGATCGGGGCATCGGTTTGGATGATGTCAGGGATGGTGTAAGAAGTTGCGGCAGTCTGATCTGTTGGCAGCGATCGACCCAGGGCACTGACAATGCCAACAGTCATAGTGTTTTCAAGTCCATACGGATTACCGATGGCGATCGCCACCTGCCCAACTTTTACATCGGTGGATTCTGATGAGGTTATCGGATGGAGCGTTCCCTTGTAATCAACGAGTTGGATGACGGCCAGGTCGCTGTTGACATCCGTGCCAACCACTTTGGCATTGGCGATGGTGCCGTCAGAGAATTTCACCTGGATTTTATCCGCGTTAGCGACCACATGGTTGTTGGTCACGATGTAACCATCATTGTTCCAGACGAAACCGGAACCAAGCGCTTGTGTAGGCTGGCTTGGCGTTTGTTGATTGGGGGAGGACGGTGATCCAAAATAGAACTGGAAGCCGGGAATGTTGGCAAACGGGTTATCCGTAGTGGAATTGCTGGCAGCCTGTGCTTTTTCAATCACCTGAATATTGACCACGGATGGATTGACTTTAGCGTAGATATCTTCAAGTGCTGTCTGGTATGTGGAGAGTGATGCCAATACGGGGTTTGCGTTAGTGGTCGTAGCTGCTGTGTTTTGCTGCGGCTGTTCGGTTTGCACTGCCTGGGTTGGAGCAGCGGCAATAGTTTTTGCAGTGGTCACACCACAGGCGGAGAGAGAGATCGCCAGAATGAGAAAGATTGAAAGTGCAGATATTTTTCTTGTGTTCATGTGAAGCCTCCTATTTAGATACGTGGAGGATATCACCAGGGTGCACCTGCTGTCTTTATAAAAAGTTTATTGAATGCTTAAGGTGAGCTTAAGGAGGTGGAAAGAGAGAATATCTACTGGACCCCTCACCCCCGCCCCTCTCACCCTCGTCTCCCTCACCAGACCCCTTCACTCCCGCCCCTCTCCCAGGCTTGGGAGAGGGGTGCAGGGGAGAGGGTGTAGGGGTGAGGAAATATAAAAGTAATAAATTTGAAAACGGATATCAAATAATTATTGAACTGAGATTACATTTGGCAAGTTGGGGAAATCAATGGCATCATCTGAATTGATCGAGCGATGTCGTGAACTGCGGAAAAATCCCACGAAGGCTGAAGCGCTTTTATGGGAGCATTTGCATAAAAAACAAATCAAAAACCTCAAAATTCGAAGACAACACCCAATATGCGGATTTATTCTTGATTTTTATTGTGTCGAAGCCCGATTAGGAATTGAACTCGATGGCTCGGTCCATTCAAAGCAAGAACAATCCGATTATGATGATGCGCGTACTTTAGAATTATCCGATTATGATGTAAAAATATTGCGTTTTTGGAATTCAGAAGTAATTATGAATGTAGAAAAGGTTGTGGACCGAATATGTGTTGAAATTGATTCGCGAATTATGAGTTTTAAAACAAATTAACCCTTTCTATTACAATTTCTTTGACCCCTCACCCCACCCCCTCTCCATCCACGGGATGGAGAGGGGCGGTGAACAGTCGGAGTCAAAATTGAAGATTATTCACTTTAATTCACCACAAAGTTAAGTATTTCAACCTTTTTACAGTTCAGTATTGATCGAAATAAAGTGTAAATAATTAATCCTTTTGTTGATTATCCGTTTTCAGTGGCAGCCAGACCTCGAAGGTGCTGCCGCTGCCAGGCCTGGAGGTGACTTCAAGCGTGCCGTCGTGGGCTTCGGTAAGGTCCTTGGCGATGGAAAGTCCCAACCCCATGCCCTGTTTGATGCGGCGGCCCTGTTCCCCCCTGAAAAAGGGCAGGAACACCTTTTTCATTTCGTCCGGCTGGATGCCCACCCCTGTATCACGGATGACGAGGTGGAATTTTTCAGCTTCAATCGCGGCGGCAACACTGACGCTGCCGCCCGGTTTGGTGTATTTGACGGCGTTGCTCAACAAATTGCCCACCACCTGCGCCATGCGGTCGGGATCCATCTTGACGACGGAGATGTTGGGATCGATGTTTTCCGTCCAGTCGAGGCCTTTTTCCTGGGCAAGGAGCTGCCACGAACGCAGTACACCCGGCAGCCACTGCTGCACCTCCACTGGATGGATATCCAGCTCAAGCGCGCCGACGGACTGGTCGTAAAGGTGGGAAAGGTCATCCAGAAGGTGCTGAAGGCGCAGTGTTTCGGCATCCATGCCGAGGGTGAGATCCTTGTAGAGCACGGGGTCTTTATCAGCGCCGGTCTCAAGCGCATGGATGGCTGAGCGGATGGAGCCGAGGGGGCGTCCCAATTCGTGCACCAGGTTGGCCAGCAACTGGCGCCGTGATTTTTCGTGGGTATCCAGTTCAGCGACGAGGAAATTAACCGCCTGAGCCTGGGATTGAAGCTCTTCGGGGCCTTTTTCTTCGAGCGGCACATGGCTGCGCCCGACGGCCAGGTCGTAAATGGCCCGGGTCACTTTGGTAATTGGCCGGCTGATGCGGATGGCCAGCCCGGCGCTGATCAATGCACTGATCACCAGCCCCAGCAGCACAATCAAAATGATCTGCCAGCGCAGTTCATCAAAGATCTGATACAACGATTCCACCCGGTAGGTAAGCCTGACGATGCCGATGACGGCGCTGCTGGAATCCACCACGGGTTCATAGACATCCACAAGCGTTTCTTTCATCCGGATGATGGAATAGGAGGTCAGGGCGATCTCGCGCCCACTTTGAGCGCTGATTACACCCTTGGAATTAACCGCGACCGCGTTCGCATAATCTGCTGGATCAGTAGAGTAGAGCGGTCTGCCGGTGGGATCCAGGAACATGACCTTGATCGACGGATCCAACTGCACACGTGAGATCAGGTTCTCAAACAAAATGGGGTTGCCCCATAGTTCGTATTCCGCACTGCTGATCTCTGACAACAGCCTGGCATCACCCAGCAGGGTATTGGCGAACTTGGGGATCAGGAAGCGGCTTTCAAGGCCGAAGATCAAGAGAATGCCCATCAGGGGCATCACGATCAACAGCACGAGAAGCTGACTGAAGATCATTCTGCGTTGGATCGTGCGAAACATTATTCGCCTCCCGAAAATTTATAACCCACACCGCGGACCGTGAGGATCAATGAAGGATGATTGGGGTCAAATTCCAATTTTTCGCGCAGCCAGCGGATATGCACGTAGACCACCTGGGGTTCACCGGCATATTCCGCGCCCCAAATCTGCGACAATATCTCGGATGTGGATTTCACCTGGTTTTGGTCGCGTGCGAGCAGATACAACAAGTCAAATTCACGCGGACTCAGATCAAGCGTTTTACTTTTCAGCCTGGCCGTGTGGGTGGCCGGGTCCATGAATAGTGCGCCCGCCTGAACGGGGCCGGAAGCAGCCAGTTCAGCAGTTGGTGATGCTCTGCGCAGTACCGCCTTAATGTGGGCGAGCAGCACATCATGGTCAAAGGGTTTGGTGATGTAATCATCCGCGCCGAGCTCGAGGCCGACGACTTCGTCCAGTTCACGGCGGCGGGCGGTGACGAAGATCACAGGGATGGGCGAGATGGATTTGATCTGCTTGATAGCATCCAGGCCGTCCATTTCAGGCAGGCCGATATCCAAAAGAACCAGGTCGGGGGGGGACTTGCGGACGATCTCAAGGCCGTCTTCAGCGTTGGCCGCGGTAAAGGCTTTGTAACCGGCCTGTTCGAGGTTATAGGCCATGCTGCGCCGCATGAGGGTATCGTCGTCAATGACCAATATTTTTTTCATCAGTCCGTATTATACGTCCATCACGATGCAGAAGCGAATCTTTTTTCGCTTGGAGAGTGGATAACTTCTTCTTTGAATTGAAATCATCATATTTTCATAAGCAGTCTTTTTTTCAATGTATTCCACATATGAATTATTGGCTTCCTCTTGACAAGTCCACTACTGCGTGCTACTATATAGCAGTAGTAAGTAATACTGCATACAAGTACTACAGAATAGAAAGGATGGTTATGATAGAGAATCTAACGGAAATGCTAAAAGGAGTATTAGAGGGTTGTGTGCTTGAAATCATAAGCCGCAAAGAAACCTACGGTTACGAGATCACGCGGCAATTGAATGCCCTCGGCTTCTCGGATGTTGTGGAAGGGACTGTTTATACGATCCTGATCCGGCTTGAAAACAACAAGCTGGTGGATACAACCAAAAAACCTTCCGACTTGGGTCCCCCCCGGAAATTCTTTGCACTCAACGATGCAGGACGTGAGGAGCTCAGGCGGTTCTGGGAAAAATGGGAGTTCGTATCATCAAAGATCAACGAGTTAAAGGAGAAAAAATCATGAATTTCTGGGAAAAGATCACAGGCAGCGACATGACTAGGGCCTGGAAAACTTATCAATCGCGAGTAAAAAAACTTCCGGTTGAATATCAAACAGCGTGGGAACAGATAACCACCAATTTCTGGCCCCACTCAGATTTCACCGGCCGCAACCTGATGCCAATTCTTGATGGTGTGCTTGGTTTGCTTGAAGAATCGGCGGTGGAGGGTCAGAGTATCCACGAAGTTTTAGGTGATGATATCAAAGGCTTTTGTTCAGCACTGGCTGGCGAAGAAGGGGCAATGTCGTATCGCGACAAGTGGCGTGAGGAACTCAATAATAATGTAGCAAAAAAACTGAGCAAATTTGGAGGTCAAAGTGAAAATTAATGACATCATTGAAGGGAAAAAAGCCTGGCGGGCGCATATGTCACGAGTCAAAGCGCTGCCGCAAGATTATCAAATTGTTTACAAAGAGATTCGAAAGTACCTTTATAAAATTGGTCCAGTTGAACCAACGGATGGGACAGGTCTGCTCTTTGGGATCATCGATCTATTTGAAGAAGGTGCAGCCCTCGGGAAAGGCGTTCTCGAAGTGACAGGCAGAGACGTTGCTGCATTCTGCGACGACCTTCTTAAAGGGTCAAAAACTTACGCAGACATTTATCAGGAATCTGTTAACCAGGAAGTTAATAAAGCCATGAAAAACGCTGCGGGCAAATCAAAATAAAAGGATGGCGGTTATGATCCATGTAAATATGATCTAGTCTCATTCCATCCCATTTATTCACAATTAAATCGCTGATCAGTGGGTCTGAACCCCACTGAAGGTAAGGCAAGCGCTTTCTCTCAACGAGAAAACGGTGGTTTAGTGCACCCTGTTGATAAAAAAATTTAGAAAGGATAATCTAATGAACGCTAAGCAAAACAAAGCAATCCAGGTTATGGGGCTGCAAAAGTCCTACAAGACAGTTCATGTTCTGAAAGGTGTCGATTTTGAGGTGGAAAAAGGCAGCATCTTTGCCCTGCTCGGCTCCAACGGCGCAGGCAAGACCACGATCATTAAAATCCTCACCACGCTGCTTAAGCAGGACGGCGGAACAGCCACCGTTAACGGTTTCGATGTTGCGGCAAAAGCGGACCTGGTGCGGCAGTCGATCAGTTTGACCGGGCAGTTTGCCGCCGTGGACGAGATCCTGACCGGGCGGGAGAATTTGATCATGATCGCCAACCTGCGGCATCTCAAGAATCCGCGCCAGATCGCTGAAGACCTGCTCAACCGTTTTGGGCTGAGCGATGCCGCGGACCGCAGGGTCTCAACCTATTCGGGTGGCATGCGCCGCAGGCTCGATATTGCCATGAGCCTGGTCGGAAACCCGCAGGTCATTTTTCTTGATGAGCCAACCACCGGGCTGGATCCCGAAGGACGCATCGAGGTATGGAAGACGGTCAAAGCGCTGGCCGCCAACGGCACAACCGTATTTTTAACCACTCAATATCTCGAAGAAGCCGAACAGCTTGCAGACCGGATCGTCATCCTGCATGAGGGAAAGATCATCGCCAACGGCACGCTCGCCGACCTGAAAAAACTGTTCCCACCCGCAAAGGTGGAGTATATAGAAAAACAGCCGAGTCTGGAAGATGTGTTCCTGGCGATCGTCGGCAAGAAAGAGGAAAATTAAATGCAAGCGACCAAGAAATACTATTTCAGCGATATGGGTGTCATGCTCTCGCGTTCGATGCGCCATATCTTCCGCAGCATGGATACCATCATGACCGTCACCATCACACCGATAGCCATGATGTTGCTGTTCGTTTATGTGTTCGGCGGCGCCATCCAGACCGGTACAGCAAACTATGTCAATTACCTGCTACCCGGCATTATGTTGATCGCGATCGCCAGCGGCATTTCCTACACGGCCTACCGCCTGTTCCTGGATATGCAGAGCGGCATCTTTGACCGCTTCCATTCCATGCCGATCGCGCGTTCCGCGGCGTTGTGGGGGCACGTGTTGACCTCGCTCGTATCCAACGCCATCTCGGTGATGGTCATCATCCTAGTAGCGCTGATCATGGGCTTCCGCTCGCCGGCGGGGGTATTGTCATGGCTGGCCGTGGCTGGCATTCTCGCACTGTTCACGCTGGCCCTGACCTGGATCGCGGCGATCGCAGGGCTTTCAGCAAAATCAATGGACGGCGCAACAGGTTTTGCCTACCCGATCATCTTTCTGCCATTCATCAGCTCGGCGTTCGTGCCCACGGCCTCGATGCCAAAAGTGGTGCGTGCATTCGCTGAAAACCAACCGGTGACCTCGATCGTGGACGCCATCCGTGCGCTGCTCTCCAACCAGCCAGTGGGCAGTGAACTGTGGGTTGCGCTTGCCTGGTGTGTCGGGATAATGGTCGTAGCTTATTTCTTTGCGATGAGGATCTATCAGAAACGTGTTTGACATACATCTTGGTCAAAAAGAACAGAAACTGGTTAATAGTAATGCCTCCAATCCAATGGAGGCATTATTTGTTTATCTTTTTCAAAAAATTGCCCCTTGACTTGGAGCTAACTCCAGGTGTTATAGTATTGATGGAGGTAAAAAACATGAAAATTGCTGAAGTGAGTGAAAAATACGGCTTATCCCTGGATACGCTTCGTTATTATGAACGCATTGGACTCATCCCCACCGTGACCCGCACCCCGAACGGCATCCGCGAATACGGCGAGATGGATATCAAACGGGTTGAGTTCATTAAATGCATGCGCAGTGCCGGGCTGCCGATTGAAGTGCTGATCGATTATGTCGGTTTGGTGCAGCAAGGCGATGCGACCGTCGAAGCGCGTAAGGAAATCTTGAAGGAGCAGCGCGAACTGTTGGCAGGGAAGATCGCGGAACTGCAAAAAACACTTGACTTATTGGATTACAAGATCAGTGTCTATGAAAACAAACTGCTGACCAAAGAACAAGGGATCATTTAGTGGAAGTATAGAGGAGACATAAAATGGAAAAACGACTGTTAGGTAAAAGTGGATTGGAAGTATCAGCTATGGGGCTTGGCTGCATGAGAATGAGTTTCGGTGATACACCCACGGATAAACAAGAAATGATTACCTTTTTGCATAAAGCCGTCGAACGCGGCGTGACGTTCTTTGATACCGCAGAAGTGTATGGCCCTTACACTAACGAAGAACTTTTAGGCGAGGCACTGGAACCCTTCAAAGGCAAAATTGTCATTGCCACCAAATTTGGACACAATTTGATCCCCGGGAAAACCGGCAGAGAAGCCATGAATGGTTTAAACAGCCGGCCAGAACAGATCAAAAAAGTGGCAGATGCTTCATTAAAACGTCTGAGGGTTGAAAGTCTTGACCTTTTTTATCAACACCGGCCGGATCCCAATGTTCCCATCGAAGATGTGGCAGGGGCAGTGAAAGACTTGATCCAGGCTGGCAAAGTGAAGCACTTTGGCCTCTCTGAAGCAGATGCAGGCCTGATCCGTAGAGCCCATGCGGTTCAACCTGTAACAGCCATACAGAGTGAGTATTCGATCTGGTTCAGAGAGGTTGAATCTGCAGTGCTGCCCGCCTGTGAGGAACTTGGGATCGGTTTTGTGCCATTCAGTCCGTTGGGTAGGGGTTTCTTGACCGGCAAGATCGACGAGACGACCAGCTTTGACAGTTCAGACATTCGCGCCAATAATCCACGCTTTACTCAGGAGGCGATCAAGGCCAACCGGGTTGTAGTTGAGTTGCTTCAAAAGATCGCTTCAAGCCTCGGCGCAACACCGGCCCAGATCGCATTGGCCTGGCTGCTGGCTCAAAAACCGTGGATCGTTCCCATCCCAGGATCGCGCAGGTTGGAAAGACTGGATGAGAACAACGGCGCCGTGTCAATCAAATTGACGGATGAAAACCTCAAAGAGATCGATCAAGCCATGGCGGAGATCAAGGTTGTCGGCAGCCGGTATTAAGGGACGGATGAAAAATCTAAACAAGAATTTACTGGGCGTTTTATCGCTCTTGATGGGTATATTCATCTTCTCATTGCAAGATATAACCGTGAAGAGGATGGGCGGCAGCTATCCGATCCTGGAAATCGTGATTCTACGCACAGTCATCGCCATCCCGATCACATTGGTCCTTTACCGTATGGAAGGGCAGAAGGGGCTGCCCAAAACAAAGCAGCCCAGGCTCGAAATCCTGCGCGGTGCTTTTCTCTTTTTATCATATACAACTTACTTCATGGGGCTGGCATCCCTGCCCTTAGCTGAGATCTCGGCGATCAAGTTTTCAACACCCTTAATGATCACGCTGTTATCAGTGATGTTGCTGGGTGAGAAAGTCAGTTCGAAAAAGTGGATCGCGCTCGTTGTGGGGTTCATTGGGGTGTTGATCATCATCCAGCCCACTTCGGCGCACTTTAATATCGGGTCCATTTTTATCCTGTTGAATGTGGTGTTCTATGTGCTTTCCGTGATGGTGACGCGGCGGCTGCAAACCACCGAGAGCAGCGCCACCATGGGGTATTTCAGCACCTTCGTCTACCTGGCGTTTTCGGCTGTTTTAGCCCCGATCGTGATCGCGATCGGTCCCATGCCCAACGCGGACCCGAGCATCGCGTTCCTTTTCCACGCCTGGAGCCTGCCAACCTGGCTGGATCTGATCATCATCTGCGGCCTTGCCTTGATCTGGGCAGGGGGTATGTTCTTTATCGCAAAGGCTTACAGCCTTGCCTCTGCATCCGTGGTGGCGCCGTTTGAATATATGTCGCTGCCCATCAATACCACCTGGGGTCTGCTGCTGTGGCACCAATTCCCCTCATGGGTGACACTGGTGGGCGCGGCGCTGACCATGGGCAGCAGTCTGTATTCCTTGCTGATTGGGCAGAGAGAAAGAAAGAAAGAAAAAATTACCCTTGAAGAAGAAATAGCCAACTTCGAACACGAATTGGATTAGGTTTTTTACAAAGGAGGTTGTCTCATGGCAAATTGGACAAGTGACGAACTCAATAAGATCGGTAATGCTGAAGAATTGTTGATCGCATCCAGGCGAAATGACGGCACACTGCGCAAACAGGTGATCATCTGGGTCATCCGCCTTGGAGATGATCTTTACGTCAGGTCAGTTAGAGGACGTGGTTCATGGTGGTTTAAGGGCATTCAAACCCGGCATGAAGGCAGGATCGAGGCGGGCGGGGTGGTGAAGGACGTCCGTTTCGAAGAAGTCAATAATTTGAATGACGAGATTGATGCTGTTTACCGCAAAAAGTACAGCCGCTATGCAGCCAGCATCATCAACAGTATCATCAGTCAGGATGCCAGGTCAGCCACTCTAAAACTCGCGGCTGTATAAGTCGGTATATACCTTACTTTAGGAGCACACACCATGGAATACACACGATTAGGATCAACCGGCATGCAGGTTTCGCGTATTTGCCTGGGCTGCATGACCTTTGGAAAACGAACAGACCGCTGGCAATATGTGTTGGAGGAAGAAGAAAGCCGTCCGTTTATCAAACAGGCGCTTGAAGCAGGCATCAATTTCTTTGACACCGCCAACGTGTATTCAAACGGCGCCAGCGAAGAGATCCTTGGGCGCGCCTTGAAGGATTTTGCCAGGCGGGATGAAGTGGTCATCGCCACCAAAGTCCATGGCAAAATGTCAAAAGCCCCCAACGGCGGCGGACTTTCACGCAAGGCGATCATGAGCGAGATCGACAACAGTTTGCGACGGCTGGGAACGGATTATGTTGACCTTTACCAGATCCACCGCTGGGATTATGAGACCCCCATTGAGGAAACAATGGAAGCCCTGAACGATGTGGTCAGGGCCGGTAAGGCTCTCTACATCGGGGCATCTGCCATGCATGCCTGGCAGTTTGCCAAGGCGCTTTTCACCTCTGACCTGCACGGCTGGACGCGCTTTGTCAGCATGCAGCCGCATTACAACCTGATCTACCGCGAAGATGAGCGCGAAATGCTCAACCTGTGTGTGGATCAAAAGATCGGCGTGATCCCCTTTTCGCCGCTGGCACGCGGTGTGTTAAGCCGCAGCCCTACCACGACCTTTGACGAAACACGGCGGGCGCAAACCGATAGGCTGACCAAAGACCGTTATGACCGTGAAGATAACCGGACGGTGGTTGAACGCGTCAGCGAGCTGGCTGAAGCGAAAGGTGTCTCCATGTCGCAAATTGCTTTGGCCTGGGTACTTTCAAAGCCAGTCATTTCCGCCCCGATCATTGGTGCCACGAAACCGCTGCACCTTGAGGATGCTGTCGCGGCGCTCGCGGTGAAATTGAGCATGGATGAGATCCAACGCCTTGAAGAACCTTATACGCCCCATCCGGTGATCAGCTACCAGTGATCATTATGTCTTCTTGGAGAAAACAAAGAGGGCTTTTCCACGCAGCTTGCTGCGATAAAAGGGGCTGAAATATTTGCCTCACCCCATCTACCTCTCGCTTCGCTCGGGTACGCAACATTCGCGCCTCTCCATCCCGCGGATGGAGAGGGGCAGGGGAGAGGCCGGAGTTATTAAGTATGTTTGTCGCTCTTATATGATAAATGAACTTGATACCCCGTAGCTTGCTTTGGGGAGGATTCATCTCCATGAAATGAATTGTAATAATAAATTTCAAACCTAATGTAAAAAGCATCCCTTAACAAAAGGGATGCTTTTCAAGTAACCACTTTTTTTTGAATGTTATTTGATCCTTTTATAGACTCTTCCCTCTGAGTCAGAGTAAACCAGCGACCATTCCTTCAACCATGAAGGGCTGTCCACTTCCGCAGGATAGCCTGACATGCCGATCCAGTTGGTCTGCAGAAAAACATAATAATCGGCCGGTTTTTGGCGGCTGATCGAATTGGTCAGGTCTTTGCCAAACAGGTAAAAGGGCAGGCCGTTCTCGATCCACACGGTTGAGTGGGTCACATTCTTCTGGATGTAATCATAAGCGCTGAAATAGCCGTCCACGCCGACCGGGCTGGTGTATTGATCGCGAAGGACGAGCGTGTTAGCTTCATCCATTTTTAAACGGCTGAAATTGACAACACATCCAAGGATGCAGGTGCCTGCCATGCCGGCCACCAGCGCGGAATTGATGATCGTCTTCCAGGTTCTGTTTTTGGAGTCAAGCAGCCAGTGGAAGGCGGGATCGAGCAAAAAGAAGAGCAGTGGAATCTCAAAGACCAGAAGATAAAAACCCAATCTCCAAAAGATGACGGCGGGTGCCTGGTCAGCGCCAAAATACAAGACTGCCGGGTTGATCACGAAAGTAACCACCAGCACGAAAAACGCAGCCGGGACGGTCCAGTTCACATGCTTGAAGAGGAATGTTGCGGCAACGGCAGCCAGCAAGAGAACAATGATCAAGTAGGAATTGAATCCAAGGTGATGGGTGAAAAGGGGATTGGTCAGATTTGCGAGGATGCTCAGGCTTTGCAGATGGAGGGATTCCGTGCTGATCAACGTGCCTTGAACGGCAATGTTGCGGATGATCCACAACAAGCCTGAAAGGTTGATCAGGATGATGCCCACCCAAAGGGCAATCTCTTTCTTTTCAATTTTCTTGTTCTTGATCCACCTTGTGATCTCGCAAACCAGGACAAGCACCCAGATAAAAGCAAGCAGGGGGAACCCGTTGGGTTTTGTCGCAGCGATCAGCATGCTGGTTAAGGCCAGACCGATCAGGTTGTAGTTCTTTTTATCCGGTCCAATAGGGGCAAAAAAGATAAAGGCGATCATGGCTGCGGTGAGGAAGAAATCGTTCTTTCCAATGGTAAAAGCCATGATCCTGAAGATCATAAACGGGTTCAGGCTGGTCAGCCTGATAATGTCGTAGCTGGCGGTGATGAATACCACGATAAAGAAAACAAACGAAGCCGGAATCCTTGAGTAGCGGTTGGTGATGAGGAAAAATGAAAGGATAAAGAACAAGAGGATGAGCGCCTGTACCATGCCGATCAGGTATCCGCCTTTGCTGATCAACAGTGAGGCGGCAAGCAAAGATTCAAAGCCATAAGGATATTCGCCATAAGCAATGGAAAGATCCCAACTGGAGTGCGTGACCACCATTTCAGCGGCTTTGGGAAGATGATATAACCCGGCATCCCAATTCAATTCATGATTGATCCCCGAGTAAGGCCAGAGAGCCAAAGGCAGAAACAACACAACCAGCAGCAGCGCCACGCCAGCCACGACCGCGACGGTCGACATCCATTTGGGGATTTGGATCTTGCGGGGGTTTTCAAGCGAACTCAGCAGGAATCCGTATGAAAATTTGTACAGCAGCACTCCAAATAAACCGGAAAAGAACAGGGTGAAAATGAGCACCATCCATGGGGTATAGAGCCTGGCAAAACCCAGAAGCTGCCCGGTGACAACCTCACCGGCAATCAGTGAAAGCAGGACGATATAGATATGGACGGTGACCTTTTTCATTTAATTTAATTCACATTAGCCAAAGGATGGCGCAGGTCAAAGAGATAATATCCGTCACCTTGTTGGTAGGGATAATGGGTCAGCAGGTATTCGCGCAGATCCGGTTGGGAATCAAATTCACCCATCAGCGTCACGAGGAAATAATCTTTATCCGTAGTAAATTCTTTGAACATTTGCAGGAAGGCGGGGTCTGTGGCACCCACCAGCGATTTGATCGTGCGGTCGCCGGCAGTCGGCCAGAGTTTTGCGTTCACAAATCCCCAGTAGCTGAGACGATATCCGCTGTCATGGGTCAAGGCGATGACAGAAGAATTGCCACCGATCTTGGCGCCAAGTGCAGCCCAATAGCCTGGTTCGTTCTGGTAATTGCGGGTGATCAATGTGCCGCGGGTGACCTGCACGCAAATCGCCAATGATGCCAGCAAAACCAGCATAAGCAAAGAACGCGGGAACCAATGCTTGTTGATTGTTTCGAATTTCTGAAAGATGAATGCGAAGAAATACCCGATACCCAGAGTGATGATCGGGATCAGGGGCAGGTGATAATAATTATGCGTGTAGATATGGTAGGCGAATGTGAAGCCGTAAAAGATATATCCAAGCCACAGGCAAAGGTAGAAAACCCGGTCTTGTTTTTGTTTGATCAGGAACAGGGCCAGCACTCCGAGTACCAGCGGAAAATACCCGGTGACCGACTTGGCCATCTGAAGCCAGTTGGAATACCATTTGGGGTCTGAAAAGTATTCAGGGAAGAACCGTGTGCCAAAGATCGGACCTGCGTTTCCGCCAACCGTGGCACTGAGAAGGTTAAAGATGATCGCGGGGAGTAACGCCAGCGCGGCCATCATATAGATCTGCGGATTCTTGATCCATTGCTTAAATCCTTTGGAAAGTACCAGGCCAACAAATGAAAAGCCCACAAAAAAGACGGCAGGCGCTTTGACAAAAACAGCAATTCCAGTAATCAGGCCAGCCAGGATCGCGTTCTTCAGGGTTCCATTCGTTGCCCAGCGCATCTGAAAATACAGCGCCCACAAGATGAACATGACCATCAAGGGATCTGGTTGGAAACTCCGACTGGCATATACCCCAAAGGGGATGAATAAATATGCCGCCAGCGCTGCAAAAGCGCCGTTTAAATTCATCAGTTTTCGCGCCAATAGAAAAAGAGGAATGCCGCCAATGACCCAGAAAAGCATCGAGTAAACCCGAGGAACGAGGATATTCTCTTTTCCGATCAAACGATATGTATAAGCCGACAGATATTCCATGATGGGAGGCTCGATCCTGGATTCGGCGTTCCCGGTATTGATGCCGTATACGCGCTTATCCTGCGGCATCGAAAGCGTATCAGGGGTATCCATCTGATAATAGAGCCCGCGGGCCATGATCAATGAATGGAGTTGACGGGTGGCTGCGAAATCAAGAGGCAAATCTTTGAAATCGATGAAACGAACAGCGAACCCCAGAATTAGAAAGAGTGCAACCAGCAGGGTGACGATGTTTTTGGTGGGTTTGAGAAACAGAACAGTATCGGTTGAATCCGTCTGTGATTGTGCAGCATCTGACATGTTGATGTCCTCTGATCAATTATTTCAAACGGGCTAATTATAACGGTCAAAAGCGTACCATTTAGCATGTATTTTTATTCAATCGATGTCGGTTTAATCAGTTATTGTAAGTATGAAAAGAACGATCATCAGTGGATGACCGTTTTGTTATTCCTAAGTCTATTGGAAAGTACTTAGATTAATCTGCTTCTTGATCGATCAACTTTGAGAGTTTCGGCAAAATCTCGAGCGCGTCACCCACCACACCCAGGTCAGCCAGTTTAAAGATGGCTGCTTCGGGTTCTTTGTTGATGGCAATGATGGTCTTGGAAGAACTCATGCCCACCTGGTGTTGGATGTCGCCGCTGATACCCGCGGCAATGTAAAGTTCGGGGCCGACGGTGGTGCCCGATTGCCCCACCTGCTGGGTATGCGGGATCCAGCCCTGTTCGACAATGGCGCGTGAACCGGCCAGGCCGCCGCCCAACTGCCCCGCGAGGTGTCGCAGCAGATCAAGGTTCGAGGCTTTCTGGCATCCCCTGCCGGCAGCTACCAGAACCCTGGCGTTCTCAATGCTTTCTTCACAGCCGTCATCGAGATAGTTCTTTTCGACCACCCTGGTGCGGATGGCGGCTTTAGTCAAAGTAACGTTAAAGTTCTCCACCAGCGCCTCGTGTTTGTCATCCCGAGCCGGGACGGGGAAAACATTGGGGCGCACTGTTGAAGTTTGCGGTCGATTGTAGGGGGTGATGATGGAAGCCATGATGTTGCCGCCAAAGGCCGGGCGGGTCTGCACCAACTGGCGCTGGTCGTCGATCTCCAGCCCGGTGCAGTCTGCGGTCAGGCCGAGTTTGAGGCGGGCAGCCACGCGCGGCGCAAGGTCGCGTCCGTGGGGGGTGGCGCCGTAAAGCACGACCGCCGGTTTGTTGGACGCGATGACCGCGCAGATGACGCTGGTGAATCCATCGGTGGAATAGGTTTTGAGCAGTTCATGACGGCACAGGACGACACGGTCTGCACCGCAAGATCCAAGCATCTGAAGATTAATTTCTTCAGAATCCGTCAGCACGACTGCGGTTAATGCTTCGCCCAGGTCTTTGGCCAGCAGTTGGCCTTTTCCGAGCAGTTCAAGCGAGACCTTTTTGGGTTTAGGCGGCACCGCGGCTTCGTCCAGTTCGATCCACACCATGACGCCCTTGTACTTTGCCAGTTCCTCGCTTGAGGCGAGTTTTCGTTCGATGTGCAGCGCGTTGAAGCGGCAGACGTTGGTGCAGGTTCCGCACAAGGTGCAGCTTTCATTGACCTCGAGCAGGTTTTCTTCAATGAAGAAGGCGCCAAAAGGGCAGCTTCGGATGCATAATTTGCACAGCGTACAGCGTTCATGGTCAATGATCAGCATGGTTCATCTCTCTTTTTTCGGACGATCATTCAATAAAGCGTTTCTCTTTAAGGAAATCAAAGATCTCACTGGCTGCCTGGTCGCTTTCAAGATTTTGCAGCAGACGTCCACATTTCTTTTCGGTAGGCGGAAAGACCTTCACCACCTGGGTGAAGGAGCCTTTGAGGCCCAGTTCTTCAGCCGGGATATTCAGATCATCGGCAACTACTGTGCGGATGGTTTTCTTGCGAGCGTTGAGCACATCCTGGAATGAGGGAGCCCTGCGGACCACTTCACCCTTGCTGCAGGTCACCAGCGCGGGCAGCGAGGCTTCAACCACCTCGTAGCCACGCTCCACTTCCTGTTTGACCCGCACTCCCTTCTTTGTGGGGCTTAATCCTACTTCGATACCGTAGGTGATCTGGGGCAGCGAGAGGATCTCTGCAATTTCAGGGCCGACCTGGGCGGTATCGCCGTCTATGGCCTGTTTGCCGCATACAACTACGTCGGCGCCGATCTTTCTTACAGCCATGGACAGGGTATAGGAAGTGGCCCAGGTATCGGAGCCGGCGAACGCCCTGTCGGTCAGGAGCACGGCCTCGTCCGCGCCCATAGAGAGCACCTCTCTCAATGCCGTTTCCGCCTGCGG
>DAIEPS010000180.1 GCA_027348305.1 Anaerolineaceae bacterium
CCGGTCTGGCTACGCAATTATTATGAACACATCATTGAGACCGAAAAAGAATATTTCAACATCGCAAATTACATCCATGACAACCCTATGAACTGGGGAGAAAAAGATGAGTATTTCAACGAAAACACCCCTTTACCTACCCGAAATTAATTCCACATTAATAATCTTGTGTTCTATTGAAATTCTATAAAACACCGTGGTATTGTCTAGTCAAGAGCAAAGCCTAACGAAAGTAGGCGACGCAAAGTCAGGAGTCTAAAATCACGATATTGATCATGACCGCCCGACTGCCTTTGAAAGGCGAAACCGGTGAAAACCGGCGGTGCAAAGCCAAAGGGTCTAACGCCTGAAGTAGGCCAAGACAACCGAGCTACCGGCAAAAGGAGTATGCAGACAAGTCCCGATCGGTACTGCGAATGCCAGACCAAATAATTAGATTCTTATCTTATTAACTGGCGTACTCCAAGCAAGAAAAGCAAACCTGGTAAAAACCAGGGACGCAAAGCCAAGGATCTAAAACTCAAAAAGTCATGACCGCCTGGCTGCCAAAGTAAATAACCGCCTCTTCTACATCCGAAGAAGGGGCGGTTCTGTTTAAAACCAGTAATGAGTGAGGAGTAATTAGGGATTAGGAAACAATTTCACCTAATCCCTAATTACTATTCCCTACTGCCATAATTTATATTATAATTATGATATAAATTGTCATTATTATGGAGGACAGGATGAACAACGACAACTTTCAACCCACTCGAATCGCGATCGTCGGAACGGGCAACGTAGGCGCCACCTTCGCGTATGCCCTGTTACAAAGTGGATTGGCCGCCGAGATCGTTTTGATCGACCGCAACACGACCCGTGCCGAAGGAGAGGCCATGGACCTCAAACACGCCGTGCCCCTCACCCACGCCACGCGCATCTGGGCTGGTACCTACGAAGACACCGCAGGTGCTGCCATCACGGTGGTCACAGCCGGCAGCGGACAAAAAGAAGGTGAAACCAGGCTTGACCTGGTGGCGCGCAATTATGAGATCCTCAAGGGAATCATCCCTGAGATCGTTAAATACAATCCCAACGGCATCATCCTGATGGCCACCAACCCGGTGGACGTTTTGACCTACGCTGCATGGAAGATCAGCGGACTGCCCGCAGAACGCGTGATTGGTTCGGGCACCATCCTGGATACGGCGCGCTTTAGGTATCTGATCAGCCAGCATGCCGGCGTGGACGCCAAAAGCGTGCATGCTTATATCATCGGCGAACACGGCGACAGCGAAGTGCCGGTATTCTCACTGGCCACCATTGGCGGCATGGATCTGAAGGATTACTGCCCCGGTAACTGCCCTGAGTATTGTGATGACTGCTGCAAAGACTTCGACGGGCTTGTGTATCAAAGGATATTCAACGAAACCCGCGATGCGGCATACGAGATCATCAAACGCAAAGGCGCCACCTACTACGCGATCGGCAACGGCCTGCTGCGCATCGTGGAAGCCATCCTCCGCGGACAGGATTCCGTGCTGTGCGTCTCGACGTTGATCACAGGCTACTACGGCATCAATGATGTCTATTTAAGCCTGCCATCCGTGATCGGGCACAATGGCATCAAACGTACCATGTTTTTGAAGCTGAACGACAAAGAGAAAGAAGGCATCCAGCATTCCGCCGAGGTGCTGCACGATACACTACACAAAGTGGGATTGCGATAGGGCAAAAGGCTGAGAATGGTGAATGGTAAATCGTGAAACGAAAACCGAGAATTGAGAATCGAGAATTATAAGTGCGATGTCGATAAAAAGTCATCGCACTTTTTGTTAATAACAAATCGTTAACACCTGTTCGGGGTTGCACTTGTATAATAATCAAAGCATTCATCTTCTTTGAAAGGATGATCCATGGACTCAAGCGCAACAAAATCCGATTCAGAAGTAAAACTGCACAAGAGGGCGATTACCGCCTGGACAATGTACGATTGGGGCAATTCTGCCTTCGCCACAACCATCATGGCTGCCGTGTTACCGGTCTACTATTCCACGGTCGCCGCTGCCCACCTGGCCCCCAATCTTGCGACGGCTTATTGGGGCTATACGTCTTCGATCTCTGCCCTACTCGCAGCGGTCATCAGCCCGATCCTGGGCGCGGTTGCGGATTTCAGAGGCAGCAAGAAGCGTTTCTTAACTATCTTCATGCTGATCGGTGTCACAGCCACAGCCCTGTTGTACCTCATCCAGACTGGTGATTGGCTGCTGGCCTCGATCTTCTTCGTTTTCGGCAACATTGGTTTCGCAGGCAGCCTGGTTTATTATGATGCCCTGCTCCCTCATGTAGCCACCCCCGATGAAATGGATGCAGTGTCATCCAGGGGCTACGCCATGGGGTATATTGGCGGCGGTTTGCTGCTGGCGGTTAACCTGTTCATGATCATGTTCGTCCCCAAACTGGTTCCCTCTTTGGATGCCGGTTTGATGACCCGTCTTTCATTTGTAACTGTTGCCATCTGGTGGTTCGTCTTCACCCTGCCGATCTTGCTGCGGGTCAAGGAACCCCCCCGGCGTATAGAAGCCCACGAACAAGGCTTCTCGCCTATCAAGGCAAGTTTCAGCCGTCTTTACACAACCTTTAAAGATATCCGTAAATACCGCGAATTGTCATTGGGGTTGCTGGCTTTCTGGGTTTACTCAAACGGCATCGGCACCATCATTGTGATGGCCACCATCTATGGTGCGGAATTAGGTTTTTCGCAAACCACCTTGATCGGTACGCTTCTGATGGTCCAATTCCTTGCTGCACCTTTTGCCATGCTGTTTGGCTGGCTATCAAAGAAGCTTGGCACCAAGAAATCGATCTATCTCAGCCTGACCATCTATACACTGATCGCCATCGCAGGATACTTCCTGTATCACGAATGGCAATTCTGGGCACTTGGTGCGGCAGTGGCTACCGTCCAGGGTGGAAGCCAGGCGTTGAGCCGTTCATTGATCGGCAAGATGATCCCGAAGAGCAAGTCCGCCGAGTTCTACGGCTTTTTCAGCGTGTTTGAAAAATTCGCTTCCATCCTCGGGCCAGCCCTCTTCGGCCTGGTCTCAACCATTATGGGACATTCCCGCTTGAGCATCGTTTCGCTTATTATCTTCTTTGCTGTGGGCATGTTTCTTCTCACCCGAGTGGATGTTGAAAAAGGCATCGCGGTTGCCCAGAAAGAAGAGAACGCCATGGTGGCGGTATCGTAATAAAAAAGAAATGCAGAATATCGATATTTCAGCAATAAGTGCCGATCTCGCCTTCGTTGCATTTACTACCCCTCTCCAATTAAATGGAGAGGGGTAGTTTTGTCTTGGTTGATTTTGTTTGGGGATTGCTTCGCCCTGACGGTCATAGATTCTTTTTCTAAACCTGTTTTGCAGGGCTCGCAATGACAGATAATTTAGAGTGGATTCCCCTACGGGGACGATGTGGTCGCGGAGAGCACACTTTCTCAGGGCGACACACATAATTTTTATTTCAAGACAGTGCCTTCGGTAAGTAATGAGATTTTGGTTTGGATATTTACGCAGTGCTCTGTAATT
>DAIEPS010000181.1 GCA_027348305.1 Anaerolineaceae bacterium
TACAGCGGCTTTTGCGTGGAGGAGGGTGGTGTCAAAGAGGGGAAGACTGCAATCTGATTGTTGCACGAGCAAACCGATCTCGGTGCAGCCCAGGATGATACCTTCTGCGCCCTGTTCGGCCAGTTTAAGGATGATCTTTTGATAGGCGGCTTTCGAAGCTGGCATGACTTTGCCCAACACCAGCTCATCGTAGATGATGTTATGCACGATCTCTTGATCTTCCGGCATGGGGGTATAAACTTTGAGCCCGAATTTATCAGCCAGACGGTCTTTGTAGAAGTCGCCCTGCATGGTGAAGCGCGTACCCAGCAGCCCCACGGTGTGAATGCCCTGCTCCAGTACGGCAGACGCGGCGGCATCCGCAATGTGCAGCAGCGGAATGTGTACGGCGGCTTGAACTTCAGCAGCCATCTTGTGCATGGTGTTGGTGCAGATCAGCAAGAAGTCTGCGCCCGCGGCTTCCACCTGGCGGGCTGCGGCGACCATCATTTGAGTGGCTTCATCCCAGCGGCCAGCTTTTTGCAGGGTTTCCACTTCGGCAAAATCCACCGAAACCATCACGCTCTTGGCGGAATGTACGCCGCCGAGCGCTTGATGGATGCCTTCATTTACAAGTTTATAGTATTCAACTGAAGATTCCCAGCTCATGCCGCCGATCATGCCAATGGTTTTCATTTTTACCCCTTTGAATTGTTTTTACGCCGCCGCATCAAAGATGAAGGGTGACGGAACGACCAGGTCAACGATCTGGCTCATTTCGGTGAAGGTGTGTTCGGGTGAGTGTGATGCCATGGCTTCCATGTTCGAAAAGCCCCACGAGACGGCGCCAAACGGAATATTAACCTTCTTGGCGGCTTCGACATCCCTGATCTCGTCGCCAATCGCCAGCATCTCGGAGGGTTCCAATCCGCTCTTGCGGATGATCCGCCTCAGCGCAGCAGGCTTGCCAAAAATGGAGACCTTGTCCTCGAAAAGGTGGAAGAGGTTGTAGAGATCATCCCCCAGCACGCGGCGGACGGTCTCGCAGGTATTGGTGGTCACCAGCGCCATGCGGATGTCGTTATCCCTGAGTTGCTTAAGCATGGTTCCCACGCCTTCAAAACAGTGGATGCTTTCACCATTTGTTTTCATGCGTGAGCGGGTAAACCTGAGAATGGCGGGCAGCTTCCAGATCGAAACGTTGTGCATTTTCATGATCTTGCGTGGACCGTAATTCTTCAACTCATCCAGTTTTGAGTGATCCACTGGAATGGCGTTGAATTTTTCGGCCAGTTCATCCAATATGGCTACCACCCACGGAAATGAATTCGCCAGCGTGCCGTCAAAATCAAAGATCAATAATTTATATGCCACAATAATGCTTTCCTGATGAGAGCGAGATGAGTGTAATTTTACCCAATAAAACCTGATTTTCAGGGCATCTTTTGTTTCTCAATTCTGCAAAGTATCTATACCGAATCTAAACCATTAAAAGTCTTCAAACTTGTATCCTTGGTGCATCACTATCATTATCGGTCTACAGGTTAAAAAGAATATGAAAAATCAAAAAACAAACTGGCTTCTTGACGTCTTGATCCTTTCAGGGTTTCTGGTCTCCTTTTTTCTAAACCTGACCGGTCTGGCTGTGCACCAGTGGCTGGGAGTTGCGGTTTTCTTGGGCATTGTGCTGCATCTGGTCAACCATTGGAGCTGGGTAAAAAGTGTCTTCTCGAGATTCTTTAAAAAGACTTCAGCCCGGGCAAGGGTATACGCCCTGATCGACGGTCTCCTGCTTTACGGATTCGTGATGATCCTTGAAACCGGGTTGGTTATTTCGACCTGGTTCAATCTCAACCTTTCGAATTATGAGGTCTGGCTCGATATTCATATCTATTCGTCCATTGCCACCTTGCTTCTGGCTGTGGTTAAGGTCGGTCTTCACTGGCGCTGGATCGTAAAAACCGCAGCCAAGATCTTTAAACCCGAGCCGAAGCAAGCACCACAGGGGTTGACTACCGCACCACAAATGTCTACCGTCAGCCGCAGGGATTTCTTGGTGACCATGGGCCTGGTCGGCGTTGGATCGGCGCTGGCGATCAGCAACGTGCTGCCGAGCCTTAAAAAGGTGTCCGCTTCAACAGAGATTGCGGAAAACACGGATGCAACGGTAAACACTGCGCAACCCACGGCTGAATCCACACAGGTGCAGACTGCAGATGCAGTCCTCATGGATGCGCCCACCACCGTCCCCACAGCGACCGCGCAGCCGACTGCTGTCCCCACGGCAATTCCCACCGCGCAGAATAGCCTGGTTTGCTATGCAGCTTGTCCGCGGGGGAGGCACTGCTCCTTTCCAGGGCAATGTGGCAGATATACCGATTCAAACAGCAACGGTAAATGTGATCTGGGTGAATGCGGTTAGAACCTAATCTCGACAAATATACTCTTATTCTTCATAATTCCTTCACAATTCTTTTGTAATATAAAAACAGATCTTCTCCTCCTTTGAATAACACGAATCCCCAAGCGGCACTTGGGGATTCGCCATTTAAACGGGATTTACCATCAAGCGGGAATATAATGAGTTACCAAATTAGATTTTCGAAGAGGTTGAAGTATGCGCGGTCACATGATGAAGACACTGGCTAACGCACCCGATGAAGTTCCACACGTTTCGTGGGTTTTATTAAAGCGTGTGTTTACCTATGCCAGACCCTATATTTGGACATTGTTGGCAACCCTGATATTGATATTAGTTAGCACCGGTCTAACTTTGTTGACCCCGATGGTGGTCAGGCAGCTCATCGATAAAACCATCCCTGGCGGAGATATTAAAGGTCTGATCTGGCTGGCGGGTTGTCTTTTCCTGATTCCGGTGATCAACGGCGGATTAAGTGTCTTCCAAAGACGGTTGAATGCCGCTGTTGGAGAAGGCGTGATCTATGACCTGAGAATGGTCCTCTATTCTGGCTTGCAGCGTATGTCACTGCGCTTCTTTACCAATACCAAAGTCGGCGAATTGATGAGCCGGCTTAACAATGACGTGGTGGGTGCTCAAAATGCGATCAGCAATACCTTTGTCAATATTTTGACCAGTTTCATCCAGGTGGCAGCCACGCTGGCAGTCATGTTCACCCTGGAGTGGCGATTGACCTTGATCAGTGTAATGATCGTTCCATTGTTTATATTGGCCGTTCGCAAACTGAGCAACCGTATGCGTGACATTGTCCGCGCGCAGATGGAAGCCAATGCGCAGATGAATGCCATGATGCACGAAACGCTCAATATTGGCGGCGCCTTGCTGGTGAAACTTTTTGGCAGACGCTTTCTTGAAGTGGATCGTTTTGGCGAACGCGCCAAACAGGTCAAAAACCAGGGGGTCGAAAGGGCTTACCTGGGGTCGATCTTCATGGCGATCATCGGCCTGGTCAGCGCGGTGGGAACCGCATTGGTCTACGGCTTCGGCGGCTATTTCGCGATCCGCGGATTATTCACTGTGGGGACGATCGTGGCTTTTGGATCATACCTGGGCAGTCTTTATGGCGCATTATTCAGCCTGGCCAACGCTCCAATGGATTT
>DAIEPS010000182.1 GCA_027348305.1 Anaerolineaceae bacterium
CTGCACTCTGAAAAGCGTTTCTTGTTCAAACCCAAAGAGGAATATATTTGCCAGAATGCACCCTCGTGCCCCGAGACGATGCCGCTGGATTAATATCAGAACTTTCAAAAGGCCCCTGCAGTCCATCTTGAACTGCGGGGGCTTTTTATATGCCAAGACCAGTGTATGAAAGAGTTCGTTTTATCAAATGTACTACAACTGAAATGTAATTGTATTTTGTAAACAGAAGTTATTTATTAAAAGTAATGGGTAATTTATGCAATTTCAGGTTTTTCTATTCCATCAGTGAGTCCGTGTTTCGTATAAAAATTCCACAACTCATTTATATTCGTGTCTGGTTCTATAAGCATAATTGCCATTTCTTCAATATCTGATCGTTGTTCCGGACTTAATTTTTGATAAGTTCTTTTCATGATTTCCGGTTTTTCTTTGCCATAAGTGCTCAGGCGCCATTCGTAAGAAAGCAACTCGTTTTTAAAAATGCAGTTTACTTGTGACAGTAAGCCATATTTTATGCCCTGCATCCCTTTCAAACCGCTATAACTTGGTATTGCTTCTTCTTTTTCATTCTTGAATAATCCCCAGCACTTTTCAATGGATAGGAAATCACTTTTATTGAGATCTTCAATACATCGTTCTGGATCAACCCATTTCCAGTTCTGTGTTTTATTGTTATACACTTCCACGATCCAGTGTGGAATAAGTCTGCCTTTTACGATGTATTTGGCAAACCCGGTTTTCAACCTTACCGCGAAACCTTGATAGCGTAATAGTGAGGCAAAAAGAAGTGCATGATGATCGCAGCTAAGAACAGCCCTGTCTTGTGGTGTTGTGGCTAAGGGTAGGATATTTTGATCCAAATAGGGTTGTAGCGCGGGAAAGTCAAGAATTCTTTCGACCGTTGTGTTTTGGGCATGAAACAATCCGTTTTTTGACCGATCAAATTTAACTTTTTGCCTGGAAGCATCTATTGGATGAATCAGGATGGATTTTACACAGCGCATTAAAAACGGGAAATCCGGTATGATTTTTTCGATTATCCAGGCTTGTTTTCTTATTTCTGTGAACCTGCTCTGTTTTTTGTAGTAATCCATTCTGAAAATTCTCGATCTGGATCAAACCCAAAAAGATCCACTTATCAATGACCAGTCTGTTTTATCCGTTTCTAAGCAGGCTGTGGATGAACTGACCGCGAGGGGTGTCGTGAAAGTGGATGAAGCCGTTGAACTCATAAGAATATCCGCGTCTGGAAGCCCTGCGGCGCGCTTCGTCCGGGAAGATGTAAGCGGTCAGTGATTCGGCAAAATCTTCTTTCGCATTGAAATTCTTGTCGATGCCGCAGGGGGCGGGCGGTGAACCGACGTGATACCAGAACTGTTTTCGGTCACGGTAAATATTGTGAAGCCATTTGAAGTGAAATCCGCTGTGGGTTTCTTTGCGCATGATATCAGAGATCAGCCAGTTATTGGCCGCATCCCAGGCATGTGCCAGTTCGTGAACGATCGTCCACTCTGTGACGTGTTTTGGATTCAGCCGCACCAAACCCTTGCTGGTTAAACCAAGTTCCTTAATGTCTTCAAATGTATATTTCACAGCACCTGCCCAGTCAAACGGCATGACCGGTGGCACAAAAGCCTGCTGTAGTTTGAAAATTGAAGTACACAGCAATTCTTCAGCGTTGGGTGAGTTCATCCCCTTTATGTCGAGAAGCGGATAGAATTCAAACTTTTTTGCGAGATCATTTGATGCGTTCATGCCCTAAATTATACAATTTTGTGCGCAAGTTGCAATCTTGATAGGTTTTGCGAGGTTTGCCTGATTAAGATAGCTTTGTTACTTGAATGGAGACTGCATGACCGACCCAACGAGCCAAAAATTCTATGAACTTAACCTGGCAGAAAGGCTTGCCCATCTCAGCCGCGAAAGCGGTGTGCCGCTGGAAGAACTTGAAGTATTAAGCGGCGCTGGCGGATTGAACGCTGACCAGGCGGATCACATGGTTGAAAATGCGGTGGGCGTATTCAGCCTGCCTTTGGGAATCGCACGTAACTTTTTAGTCAACGGCCGTGAAGTTCTGGTGCCCATGGCTGTGGAAGAACCCTCGGTGATCGCAGGGGCGTCTTTCATGGCCAAACTGGTTCGCCTGGGCGGTGGTTTTACAGCAGAAGCCTCCGCGCCGGAGATGATCGGGCAGCTTCAGGTGCTGGATGTCACCGACTTTGAAGGTGCACGTTCAAGGCTGGAAGAGCACCGCGCAGAACTGTTAAGTATGGCCAGCGCTGTTGACCCCATGCTGATGCGTTTTGGCGGTGGTGCACGCGATTTGCACGTTCGGTTGATCGAGCGGTCGGAGATCGGTCCGTTTTTGGTGGTGCATTTGATCCTGGATGTGCGCGATGCGATGGGCGCCAATGCCATCAACACCGCACTGGAGCGCATCGCTCCGCGGGTGGCAGAGATCAGCGGCGGACGCGTGCATCTGCGCATCCTTTCTAACCTGGCGGACCGCAGGCTGGCACGCGCCGTCTGCACTATTCCTCTTGAGGCACTGGCTTTTGAAGGCTACTCCGCGGAAAAAGTGCGCGATGGTATTCTCGATGCCTGGGCTTTTGCCGAGGCGGACCCCTACCGCGCGGCGACCCACAACAAGGGCATCATGAACGGTGTGGACGCCGTGGTGCTGGCGAGCGGCAACGACTGGCGCGCCGTGGAAGCCGGGGCACACGCCTATGCTGCCCAAAGTGGAAGATATACGAGTCTTTCGATATGGCGCAAAGATGCGCAGGGCAACCTGTGCGGAGAGCTCGAAATGCCCATGGCTGTTGGCATCGTCGGTGGCGCGACCCGTGTGCATCCCGCGGCACAGGTGGGCCTAAAGTTAATGAAGGTGACCACTGCTGACGAACTGGCTGAGATCATCGTCTCGGTCGGGCTGGCGCAAAACCTGGCAGCCCTGCGCGCCCTGGCCACAGAGGGCATCCAGCGCGGACACATGGGCCTGCATGCAAGGCAGATCGCGGCGGCCGCCGGTGCGAAGGGCGATGAAATTGAAAAATTGGCACAGCAACTGGTGCATGAAAAAACCATCCGTGCGGAGCGCGCGGAGGAGATTCTCAAAGAGTGGAGAAAACAGGCTTATGACTGAAAAATCATCTGCGAAGGCGGATACCCTATTGTTACGCACAGACCGCAAAACCGGTATTATCGGTTACGGCGCATACGTTCCGCGCTACCGGCTGCCGGGCACTGAAATCGCCCGTGTCTGGACGGGTGGAGGCAGCGGCACCGTGAAGGAGAAATCCGTGGCCGGGTTGGACGAGGATGTGATCACCATGTCCATCGAAGCGGCTCGCAACGCTTTGAAGCGCGCGGGGATCGACCCCTGTGAACTACGAGCGGTATGGGTGGGATCAGAATCTCATCCCTACGCGGTAAAACCCTCGGGCACCATCGTGGCGGAGGCCATTGGCGCTTCGCATAACATCCAGTCGGGCGACTGGGAATTCGCCTGCAAGGCCGGTACCGAAGCCATCGTTGCCGCCATGGGAC
>DAIEPS010000183.1 GCA_027348305.1 Anaerolineaceae bacterium
CGAACCCGTCTCAAATGCGGATGAGAACCATCACAGCCAGGCGCGCGGCAATGCATTGGAACATGTCAGTTTTTGTGTGGAACCGGGCAGCCTGGTGGCGTTGGTGGGTCCCAGTGGCGCGGGCAAGACCACATTGACCTACCTTATCCCGCGGCTGTATGACCCCACCTCCGGCAGCATCCGCCTCGATGGTGTGGACCTTCGCGACCTGAAGCTGGATGCCCTCGCCGATCAAATCGGCATGGTCACCCAGGAAACTTATCTGTTCCATGACACCATCCGCACCAACCTGCTTTACTCCAAATTGGACGCCACCCAGCAAGAAATCGAGACTGCCTGTAAGGCGGCCAATATTCACGATTTCATTGCCGATCTGCCTGATGGCTATGATACGGTGGTGGGAGAACGGGGATACCGGCTCAGTGGTGGTGAAAAACAGCGCATCGCACTGGCACGGGTGATCTTAAAGGATCCGCGCATCCTCGTGTTGGATGAAGCCACCAGCAGTCTTGACAGCGAATCTGAAGCGCTTATTCAAGAGGCTCTCAACCGGGTGATGGCAGACCGCACCAGCATTGTCATCGCGCACCGTTTGAGCACCATCCTCGCCGCGGACCAGATATTGGTCATCGATCGCGGGCAGGTGCTTGAACAAGGTACACATGCTGAACTTCTCGCGAAAAAAGGACTGTACGCCCAGCTTTATAAAACCCAGTTTCGTAAACATGCGAACGATGTGGAATAAAAAAAACGCAGACATTGATTTGTCTGCGTTTTTCATTGATTAAGCGAGTTTTATGGCTGAACTTTGATCTCTTTATTCATACAGGTACCGGTGAGACCTTCTTCGGAGCATAATTTCACACGGACGAAGAAAGTTCCACCCGCAGGATTGTAATCGAAGTGACCAGGATCGTAGGGGCTGATGAACGCGTGTTCTCCTTTTGCCAGGTCGTTTTGATACCAATCCACATGGCAATTGCTCCACCCTTCAAAATGATCACTTGAATAGGTGCCAGTTTTCTTGGTGTTGGCATCCACGATATAGATTTTTATGGATTGCCAGGTCAATTTATCCGTATTGGTTACCACCAAATTGAAAGAGTAATCGTCGCCGGGGCATTCTTGAATCCCTGAAAAAGCAACGCTGAAATTCATCCCGGTTTCACCGGTTGGTGTGGGCAGCGGTTTTACGATCTTCAGATCCACACGGCTGCCTTGAAGGGTTGCGCCTTCGCTGAAGACCCAGCAATAGGTGCCCGGCACTGTCGGATTTTCAATGTAGGTGTAGCTGGTGCTGTTTTCAAGCTTCCCAACGGCGACTAATTGCTGCCCGGCGGGGATGGACGCCACTGATGGATAGTTGGTGGCGGGGCCGGTGCGGCAAATGGTGTTTTTCGCCAGCGAAATAAGTACTTTGCCATCCGCAAAAGCGGTCACAGCCGTGGGCGTGGGAATATTCTCGTTTGTTGAGGTGGGTTCCACGTTTGCGGTGGCAGTAGGTTCAGGTGTGGCAGTCGGTTCCATTGTTGCCGTGGGTTCAACGACGGCAGCAATCTCAGTGGCCGCAACGGTGGCTGTTGCCATAGGCATGGCAGTGGCTTGCGCGGTTGGCTGAGCAGTAGGTTGCGCGACCGGTTTTGTCGTGCAGGCAGCCATTGCAATCACTGTCACCAGGGTTAAACCCCATAAGATCATTCTTTGTTTTTTCATGATTAACCTCCCAAGCAGGCATCAGTCATGCCTTAGACTTGTATGCACCCAATCTTATCATGGAGTTTGTGATAAAAACAGGACGCATATAATTGCGAAAACCCAATAAAAGTGTGTAAAAACAAAACACATGCGGACTTTTTGTCCGCATGTGTTCTTCAGTAATTGTCATTTTTTTTATGGCGTAAATGAGATAGCCTTGGTCATACAGGATCCCTGGGCGTTATCAAGTGTGCATAATTTAACATTCAGGTTGATCAAATGGCCGGCTGGGTTGTAGTTGAATTCACCGGGGCTCAAATTCATGGCGTAAGTGTCATCACCGGCTGTGATAACATCCTGGGGGTTCACAACCGAGCAGCCGGAATATTGATCAAAGACATTCGAAGTGTGGTTAATGACGAAGCTGGTGGCAGAATCGCTGCCTGTGATCGAAATGAAACTCCAGGCGACACTCCCTGTATTTTTGATATAAAGCCTGAATGCGTAGGATGGAGCACAAGAGATCAAACTGTCATAAGAAACTGTAAAGCCGATATTTGGCGTGGGCGTGCGGGTCGGCGTGGGGGTGGGTTCCAGAGTGGCGACACTCAACTCTTCCGAATTTCCAGAGAGTGTGAGCCCTTCTCCATATATCCAGCATGTGCTGTTGTCTTCGTATGGATTCTTGACGTAATACGAATCATTTTCAGGGTTGCGTGAAATCACTTCCACTTGCTGCCCTGATTTGATGATGACGATAGATTTAAATGCAGATACAGGCGCGCCTTGCCGGCAGTAGGTGTCTTTTGGAACAACCAACGTGACAACCTTTGAGGTTGGGGAAAGGGTAACCGTGAAAGTTGAAGTTGGCGTGAAGGATTCCAACGGGGGCTGCAGTGTGTTTGTGAGAGTTGGCGCTCCAGCAGTGAGCGTCTGGGCAACAATGGTCCCTGCAGCCTCTTCGACGGAGGCCTTGCCGCCTGTCTCTGCCGCTGTTCCAGCCGTGCTGTTATTATTTCCCTTAGGCAGGTTGCAGGCAGCAAGTGTCAGTACGACTGCAAAAACGAGTACTGCTGAGAAAATCCGCTTGGATTTCATGCTTTACTCCTGGTTTATTTCGGTGGTTATGGTGTAAAAGATAAGGCTTTTGATAGGCAGGTACCCAGGCCATTATCTTGAGAGCAAAGTTTAACGGTGATGTTGATCAAATGACCTGTGGGATCGTAATTGAAAAATCCAGGGATGTTCAAAACGTAAGAAGACTCTCCAGTGGTCAGGTCATCTTGGGTGACACCAGCGGCACAACCTGCATATTCCTTGAAAGTATTGCTCGCGTGGTTGATCGCAAAACTGGTGACGGTGTCGCTGCCAGTGATCGATTCATACTGCCAGATGGAGGCACCGGTATTCTTGATAAACAACTTAAAGGCATAATTGGGCAGGCAGCTTTCCAATCCGACATAGTTTACAGAGAAATCATTGCTGGGAGTCGGCGTGAAGGTTGGTGTGGGGGTGGGATGCATGGTAGCCACTGCCAACCCTGCGGCATTTCCGGTGACTGTGGCGTATTTCCCATATAACCAACAGGTTGAATTGGCTTCATACGGATTCTTTACATAAAAGGAATCGTTTTCGGGGTTGCGAGCGATCACTTCCACCTTTTGACCGCTTCGAACGGTTGTGATGACCTTGAATGATGAATAGGGAGCTCCAAAACGACAGTAAGTGTCTTGTGAAACTGTCAGAAATACGCCCTCGGGGGTGGGGGTCAGTGTGATGGTGGGGGTCAGCGAAGGTGTAAAAGTGGATTCAGGAGGAGCTTGAATAGTATT
>DAIEPS010000184.1 GCA_027348305.1 Anaerolineaceae bacterium
GTGCAAGTTTACTCTGCCAGGCCGGCGCGGACGTGATCGACGTGGCCGACAGCCCGATGGCGCGCATGCGCATGAGCCCCTGGGCAGTGTGCAATCTCGTCCAGCGCAAGGTCGGCATCGAAACCGTGCTGCACTTCCCCACCCGCGGACGCAACCTGTTGCGTGTGCAGGGCGACCTGCTGGCCGCCCATGCGCTTGAAGTGCGCAACATCTTCGTGGTGATGGGCGACCCCACCTCCATCGGGGACTACCCCGGCGCCAATGACAACTACGACCTTGTGCCATCAGGTCTGATCAAGCTGATCAAACAGGGTTTCAACGCCGGGCTTGACCATGCCGGCACCGAGATCGGCCAGCCCACCAACTTCTTTGTTGGCTGCGCCCTCAACCTCAACCCACCCGATATGGAAAGTGAACTCAAGAATTTGCGCCGCAAACTCAAAGCCGGGGCGGATTTTATCCTGACACAGCCGATCTACAACCCTGACCTGGTAACACGCTTCTTCGAAGCATACGAGCGTGAAGACGGCAAGCTGCCAATTCCGCTCATCGCAGGTCTTCTGCCCCTGGCCAGCGCACGTCATGCCGCCTTCCTCCAGCAGGAGGTCCCCGGCATCGACATCCCCGAAGAGGTGCATAAGCAGATGGCTGAAAGCGGCGACAAGGGTGCCAAAACCGGCATCCGCCTGTCTGTGGAACTGGTGGAACAGATCAAGAACCAGGTGCAGGGTGTATACCTGATGCCCGCTTTCTCGCGTTTTGATCACGCTGCGGAGATCATTGAACAGATTAGAGTGAATTTCTGATATTCTTTCATTTTGGGACTAAAATAAAACTGTAATCTTGAAATGCCGAATTCAAGAATTATCTTATCGGTCAAGCACTTGATAGTATGAGATTAGACTACTGAAATGGTTCCCTCACCCCCGTCCCCTCTCCCAAGCCTGGGAGAGGGGTGCAGGGGAGAGGGTTTGTTTAGAAAAAAAATAGCGCTCACTTTACAGGCACTTATGAAAATATTGGTTATTTCAGATGTTCATGGAAATTTCACCGCCCTCGAAGCCGTCCTGGCCTCCGCGGGTGTGGTCGATGCGGTATGGTGCCTGGGTGACCTGGTAGGTTACGGCCCAGACCCCAACGAGTGTGTAGAGCGCATCCGCGCCCTGCCTCACCTCACCTGCATCAAGGGCAACCATGATGATGCCGTGATCACCAGCCGCAACATTGAAAAATTCAACGAAGAAGCGGAATTATCCGTCCGTTACACACGTGACACGTTGAAACCTGAAAACATGAAGTTCCTGACAAGGTTGCGTGAAAAACACATCAGCCAGACTGAAACCCTCGTCCACGGCAGCCCTCGCCACCCCATGTGGGAGTACCTGGTGGAACCTTTCGTCGCCATGATGAATTTCTCACAGTTCAGCACCCCCCTGGCTTTTGTTGGTCATTCGCACCTACCCATCTCATTCACCATGGATGCCAACGGGGATAAGATCATCCGCACCATCCACGAAGGCAGCCAGGAACTGCAGATCACCGGCCGCGCCATCCTCAACCCCGGATCGGTCGGCCAGCCGAGGGACAGAGACCCGCGTGCCTCCTACGGTCTCTTCGACCCTGAAACCTCCATCTGGCGCATCACCCGAGTGGAATACGACATCCCCGCTGTGCAGCAGCGTATCTACGCAGCCGGCCTGCCTGAAAAAGAAGGCCTGCGCCTCGCGGACGGCTGGTAGCCCGGAACTTTCTTCCTCCCTGAAGCGTCTCTAGTGCAGAGAAATGAGTATAATCAAATCAAGGAAAATTCGAGGAGGAGAAAATGAATAAAAGATCAATTATTACCGTCATTGTGGTTTTGTGTTTTGCGTTGAGCGCCTGCGCCGCAAAGGCTGCAGTAACTGAATCCCCACGTGTCGCCGACAACTACGCCACTGGCGGGGTCTCTGAAGAAATGGCGATGCCTGAAGCACCGGCAGCCGCTTTCGACTCCTCCAAATCTACGACGGATTACACCGCAGCCGGCGCAGTCGACCCCATCAAACAAATGATCATCAAGAATGCCGACCTCACCGTCGCCGTGGATGACCCCGGCGCTTCGATGAACGCCATCAATGAAATGGCCAGCGGCATGGGCGGTCACATTGTCACTTCTTATATTTACAAAGCCTATACCAGTTCCGGTCAGGAAGTGCCCGAAGCCACCATCACCGTGCGCGTGCCTGCAGATAAACTTGACCAGGCACTTGAACAGATCAAGAACATGAGTGGTGATGCCAGCAAATACACCATTAATGAAAGCATCAGCGGACAGGATGTTACCCAGGAATATACCGATCTGGGCTCCCGCCTGCGCAACCTCGAAGAAGCAGACAAGAAGTTATCCGAGCTGTATGACAAGGCCGAAAAGACCGAAGACGCCCTGGCGGTCTACAATCAGAAGATCCAGATCACCGAACAGATCGAAGTCATCAAAGGACAGATGCAGTACTACGAACAATCCGCGGCCATGTCTGCCATCAGCGTACGCCTCGTTGCGAAAGAGACCATCGCCCCCGTCACCATCGCCGGCTGGGAACCCAAGGGTGTTGCGCGCGACGCCGTCCAGTCATTGATCAACTTCGGCAAGGGTCTGGTCGAATTCCTGATCTGGCTGGTCATTCTGGTGCTGCCCATCGTCATCGTGATTGGCGCCCCCATCTTCTTCTTCGTCCGCTGGCTGGTCAAACGCGGCAAACGCAAAGAAGCTGCCCGTCAGCAGGCTCTACGTGAGGCCATGGCTTCCCAGACACCTCCTGAGATGAAGTAACAACCAAAAATGTAGGGGGCAGTTTAGAACCGCCCCCCTAATAACAAAGTCTCGGAATTCTTTTTCAAGAATTCCGAGACTTGCATTTTGATGGAAAACATCACAACGGATTAAATCTTTTGCAAAACTAGAATTGTTTTGTAATCTGCAACAAATAATCTATGCAAATCACGATCTATACAAATATTTCTACAAACACAGGAAGTATTATCTATAGGCATGGATGGGATGATCGTTTGACATTTCTTGCATTTATAAAAAATATTTTTCCCGATTAATGCTTCGCTTGTATCAGTAATGCCTTCCATAATTGTTGTGTAGAAAATGTCTTTTTTCATAATTTCATTATATTCGAGATTTCACATTCGAAATTCTATATTCCGTATGGAAGGTTCATCCAGCAAGCGGAGGCTTTGCGCGAACCTTCCCTATTTTTTTTAGACCAACCTTGACAAGGTTTAAAACCTTGTCAAGGTTGCATTAACGGCGTGTTGCCTTAACAGCAGTTCAAAACCGCCCCCTTAATAACAAAGTCTCGGAATTATTCTTCGAGACTCTTACTTCATCTCCACCACCACATGCGCGAACCCATCCACCTTAACCGGGATGGAGAGGATGCCATCTGCGTTGGTCTGGGCGTTGACCGTTTGTTCGTTCACCTTTACGGAATGCACCTCGCCGGGCACCCAT
>DAIEPS010000185.1 GCA_027348305.1 Anaerolineaceae bacterium
CCACCCGCACCGAAGGCTGGATCACCGGCCTGGTGCTGGCGGCGCAGGCGCTGCCGGGACATATGGATGCGGCCACCTTCATCCGCGAGCTCGCCGGCAGCCATCGCTTCATCCTCGACTACCTGGTCGAAGAAGTCTTGCACCGCCAACCTGAGAGCCTTCAACGATTCATGCTCAAAACATCCATTCTCAACCGCCTGTGCGGACCGCTGTGTGATGCAGTCATCAATGATCCCGGGTCAAACGGGCAGGAGATGCTTGAAGCGCTCGAACATGACAACCTCTTTATCACCGCCTTGGACCACGAACGCCGTTGGTATCGATATCACAACCTCTTTCGCGATTTGTTGCTCAAGCAACTTGGGCAATTTCTATCTTCAGAAGAGGTCAACCGATCACACCTGCGCGCCAGCCAGTGGTACCAGGCTGATGGTGACTTTATCGAGGCTTTTGATCATGCCCTCGCGGCCGCGGATGATGATCGGGGGGCGGAACTGGCCGAGGGCGCCTACCGGGATATGGATGATAAATTCCTTTCGGCAGCCTGGTTGGATCAGGTAAAAAAACTGCCTAACAGGATCACGAGGTTGTACCCGCTTTTATGTGTTCAAATCGGTATGGCCTATTCAGATGCTGGAGACCTTGATGCCAGCGAAGCTCATCTCAATATGGCAGAGCAGTCGCTTGAGCAGGTTGTGAAAACAGAACAAAGTCAATCCCTTCCGGGGAAGATTGCGCTCGCCCGCGCGATCAATGCTCAATTGCGGGGTGACATCCAGGCAGTGGTGAAGTATGCAGAATTAGCCCTGCAATTAACGCCGGATTCAGATTTCTTCGAACGTTCCCAGGCTAATGTAACCCTGGGCTTTTCAAATTGGGCTGCCGGAAACCTGGAAGCAGCACTCAAGGTGATGACCGATTGGATGGAGAGCATGCAGAAAACAGGCAACACAGTTTTTGTCGTTGCCAGTGCGTTTGCGGTCGCTGATATCCTCGTGGGGCTTGGGCGGCTCTCGGACGCAGAATCAAGTCTCAATCGGTCACTAGAGTTGGCTTCAACGCAAGGCGATGAGGCAATAAAGATCACCGCACACCACTACCTGATTCTGGCGCAGATCGCTTATGAGCGTTGTGATCATCAATTATTTGCAAGCAGGCTTCAAATGGTCCATAAATTGAAAGACGACACGACGCTTATTGATTGGCCTTATCGATGGAATTTGGCGCAGGCTTTATTCAAAGAAAGGGAGATAGATCTTGAAGCAGCGCTCACACTGCTGGATAAAGCGAAGGGTGTGTATGTACGAAATCCTGTCCCCGATTTGCAACCTGTTGAAGCTTTAAAGGCGCGGATCTACCTCGCGCAGGGCCGCCTGGATAAAGTACGTGCCTGGGTGCAAGAACGAGGTCTATCTGTTTCGGATGAAGTCGATTACCTGGGCGAATTTGAACACTTGATCCTGGCACGTCTCCGCATCGCTGAATGTGATTTTTCAGGAATTGATTCAATGTTGGAGCACATGTTGGCAGCAGCCAAGGCACAAAACCGGCGGCGGAGTGTGCTTGAAATTCTGTTGACTCTTTTTCTCTCCCTGCTGGCTCAAGGCGATCCTCAGCAGGCGAACACAATGCTCAACCAGGCGCTAACCATCGCGGAACCCGAGGGTTACATGCGTGTTTTTGTGGATGAAGGTGAACCCATCAAAATGCAATTGGAATCCCTTGCGAAAGACCGCAATCATCCGCTGAGGAAGTACCTGCTTAAGCTTTTAGCCGCTTTTTCACGATCTACGACAAATCCGCAGCAAACCGCGCTGATTGAGCCTTTGACCGGGCGTGAACTGGAAATTTTGCGCCTGGTTGCCCAGGGGCTTTCCAACAGTGAGATCAGCCAGCGGCTTTACCTGTCCGTGAGCACGATAAAGGGACACAATTTGCGTATTTTCGATAAACTCCAGGTACAGAATCGCACAGAGGCAGTGGCATCCGCGCGTGACCTGGGGCTGCTCTAATTCTCCAAGTTAACAAACAATACTCCCAATCAATACTTTAGTTGCTATCCGGCAGTACTGGTATGCCGGTATATTTGCCATACAAACAGCGAATGGATGATGTCATGGCAGATCAATCTGGAAACCGGATCACTCAAATCATATACAGCATCAGAGTTGCGGGTGAATTGACTGAAGAATCTTCCGCCTGGTTTGATGGGCTGACCCTCCTTCATGAAGTGGAAGGAGAAACGCTTCTCACAGGGCAAATTGAAGATCAAGCGCTCCTTTACGGCCTGCTTAAAAAAATTCGCAATTTGGGTCTACCGTTGATCTCGGTAAACCGAACGGTCTTGATCAAAAAGAACAACCAAACTATTCAAGGAGAAGAAAATGAAAAGTAATACCAATGGTTTATCAACAGTAGAAATGAAGACAAGGCTTCCGTTATTTTGGATTTTTATCATGATCAATATGGCTTTTGCGGATATCCTCGGCCTTATGGTGCCGGGTTACCTGGCAAAGATCTTGGCAGGCGGCCCGATCGATGGAACCGTGGTGACCACTTCATTGTTACTCATCGGAGCGGTCTTGCTTGAAATTCCAACCGTTATGATCCTGGTCTCCCGGTTCGCGAAGTACAGTCTCAACCGCTGGTTGAACATTATTGCCGCGGTCATCACGATAGTCTATGTGGCAGGTATGAGTTCTCCCACTGTGATCTACTGGTTTTTCTGTTCACTTGAGATCATTGCCTGTGTTGTTGTTATCGTAATAGCCTGGAAGTGGCGTAAACCAGAGAATCAGATATAAACACAGTTCAGATGATAAGGGCCAGGATTTCGAGCATAATCCTGACCCTTTACTGCTTAAATATTACTGAGCTATAGTTACAGCAGGTTTATATTGTTTGCCGGTCAGCAACCAGACCAGGTATACAACAACGCTGATCGAACCACCGACCATGCCTACGATGGTTAATATCCTAAGGATGTAGTTAAAGAACCCCAGGCCAATTTGTGCGAAATCTACGGGGAAAACCGTAAAGAACACGAAGGCCGAGAGCACACTGGTTACTGAGATGACCATTTGGACGAATGAGTACATGCTTGCGGGGCGGTAAACTGCAAGCAGCAGGTTGCCGACGATCGACACGACCATTGAAAGGTTGGCCGCCCAGAGGATGTTGAACCAACTGTCAAGCACAACCCCATGCGTGTACCTTTGCCAGATCAGGTAAGTATTCATCACGATCAGCCCGATAATGGCGCCGAAAATTGATCCAATGAATTCCACAGTCTTCTTTTCTTTCATTCTATTGCTCCTCTAATTAAATGTTACCGTATTATGCATTCACCCGAATTGAATCGCGGACTTTCCCTGTCCAGGTTGAAATTGCCTGCCAGTTGCGGAAATCCCCTGACGGTGCTTTTACTTTCTTCATGATCCACTTTTCAAAGCCGTTCATTTTTGCCGGGTCAGATTTTCCACCAAAAACCGTGATCTC